>ONWY01000154.1 GCA_900321665.1 uncultured Eubacteriales bacterium | reverse complement strand
GCAGTGCAGGGTGATTCCCCACTGCGTGGGGAAATGTCGCCAAAGGCGACAAAAGGGGCGGGCGCCAGCAAGGCGATGTCACGAAGTGACAGAGGGTACGGGCTCCGGTTAGGAGCTGTCTTGCGTCAGCAAGACTGAGGGGTAGTCAAATTCCCTCAAATTCAGTAAAAACAACTACCCGCCCACCGCAAGCGGTCCCCCCTCCCTGACAAGGGAGGGCATTAAGCGGTTGCTGATTTAGCACGCTGCGTGCGCTAAATCAGAATGTTTCTCTGTTCCAATAAATGTAATCCTCCGCAAGCATGGCGCGGCAGGGGGCGGCTTCGCAGCCCTCTATCAAAATCGGCTGGGCAATCAAAAAGTAGGTGCCCATTTCCGCTCGGCTCAGGTCCAAGCCCTCGAGCACCAGGCAGTCCGCCTCGGCGAGAATGCGCCGCGTTTCCCCGTTCATCTGCTCAATGCCCAAGCTCGCGGCATCGGTGCCGATGAGCTTAATACCGCTCTCGACCAAAACCTCGGCGGCAGAAGGGTCAATTTTCCCTTTGCCTTCGCCTTTTATCAGCAGCTTATCGCAGCGGTAAAGGCTCATGCTGTCAATCCACGCGCCGGTGAGCGCGCCCTTTGCTTTGACCACGCGGCACTCGCCGATAAAGCGCTCCGGGGCGTAGCTGTCGAGGCTCTTTGCGCCGGCAAGGTACGCGGCGGGGGCGCTCATATGGGTGCCGTTGTGCACCGAGGAAAGCAGGATGGTGCGCTTGCCGCCCTGCTCGGTTTCGGATTCCGTTTTCACCACGGCAGGGGTATCCGAAAACTGCGGCTGTGCCGCAAGCAAATCTCTCGAAATATCAATCAGTTTAAAGGATTTTTGAGCCATTTTTGCACCTCCCGAAAAGCGCTACAAGTTATTTATACTATAATTTGCCCGATTTTTCAAGTAATGGCGGCAGGAATGTCGATTTTTACAATTTGAAATCAAAAGTTGACAATTTATTTACAATATGCCTTTTTAGATTGTGTTTTGCGCGATTAAATCTTATAATAATTTGGTTAAGAAATTAGATTAATAATATTTTATATATACTTTGGAGAAACGAAATGGGATTATTTACACAGGATGTCGGAATCGATTTGGGAACAGCAAACACACTCATTTGTGTCAAGGGCGAAGGGATCGTCATCAGAGAGCCGAGCGTGGTTGCAGTCGATTTAAAGACAACACAGGTGGTTGCAGTCGGCACTGCGGCAAAGGATATGATAGGCAGAACGCCCGGCACCATTAAAGCCGTGCGCCCGTTAAAAGACGGTGTCATTGCCAATTGGGAAATCGCTTCCGATATGCTCAAGGCATTTATCGGCAAAGCCGTGAAAACCAATTTCTTTACAAAGACAAGGGTGATTATTTGCGTGCCTGCCGGCGTAACGGATGTAGAGCGCCGCGCAGTGGATTCCGCCGCGAGAGCAAGCGGTGCAAAATATGTTTCGATTATTGAGGAACCGATGGCGGCTGCCATCGGCTCGAAGCTGCCGGTAAGCGAAGCCATCGGCTCAATGATTGTGGATATCGGCGGCGGCACGAGTGATATTGCCATTATTTCCTTAGGCGATATTGTGACCTCGAAAACCGTCCGCGTGGCGGGAGACGCCTTTGATGAAGCGATTATCAGCTATGTAAAAAAGAAATTTAAGCTCCTTATCGGCGAGAGAACCGCCGAGGACATCAAGCTTTCCATCGGCTCGGCTTACCCCTACGAGGGCGAGGGCGCGATGGAGATAAAGGGCAGAAATGTGGAAGACGGGCTTCCCAAAAACTGCGAAATCACCTCCGAGGAGGTGCGCGAAGCGCTCAAAGAGCCGCTCGATACCATTATTGATGCGATTAAGACCGTTTTGGAGAGAACCCCGCCCGAGCTTGCCGGCGATATTTACGAAAAGGGCATTGTGCTCACCGGCGGCGGTGCGTTGCTCAGAGGCTTTGATAAATTGGTTTCGTTTGAAACCAATATGCCGGTTGTCATTTCCGAGCAGCCGCTTGACAGCGTGGTAGACGGCACGCTCGTTTGCCTTGAAAACAATTTCCGCGACCTGTACCAAAACAGAAACAAGAATAATTTCTAAGCTTTGCCGTAAGCCGCAGGCGCGCCGGGGAGGACAAGCCGTGCCGCGCAAGCAAAGCCGATTTGGAGGAATCCATGCCTTTTTACAAGAAAAAACAATTCAAAGCCATCGTTATCATTGCCGCGCTGTTAATTATCGGCATGATGATTTCCGCAATTTCGGGCAGCTCCTTCTCGCCCGAAAGCACCGTGGTGGGCACGATTTTTTACCCGGCGCAAAAGTTGGCGAGCTCGATTAGCGCTAAAATTGTAGCCATGCGCGACAATGTCAGCGGCAAATCCTCTTATGAGGAGGAGCTTGATGCGCTGAAGTTAGAGGTTGCCGAGCTGCAGGAGCAGCTGGTGGATTACGAAAATATCAAGCGCGAAAATAACTACTATAAAGATTTTTTGGAGGTCAAAGAGGAAAACCCCGATTTTAAGCTGGTGCACGGCGCCATTATTGCGCGCGACAGCGAGAGCCAATACGCGTCTTTCAGCATCGGTGTCGGCGCGGCACAGGGCATCCGGGTAAACGACTGCATCATTTACGGCAAGTATCTGATTGGGCTTGTGGTTAAGGTTTACCCCACCTCGGCGGTGGTGAAAACCATCCTTGACCCCGATATTTCGGTCAGCTGTTATGAGGCGAGAACCGGCGAAAATTCCTACACCTCCAACGATTTAACTCTTGCCAAGCAGGGCAAGCTGATGATGGCAAACCTGTCGAAGGATACCAATATTGCGGCAGGCGGTATTGTCTGCTCCTCGGGTGTGGGCGGCATTTATCCGAAGGATTTGATTTTGGGCAAGGTCGAAAACACCCAAGAATCTGGCAAGGATGTTTCCTACATTGCCGTTGTCAATCCGCAATTAAAGATAAACGAGTTGACCGATGTTTTTGTAATCACCGATTTTGAAGGGAAAAACCAAGTCAAGTAAACATGAGATTAACGAAGAAAAACTTAATTAAAAAGCATTGCATTTGGGTGCTTTTGATTTGTGCGGCATTTTTGCTGCAGACCACCTTCGGCTTTATGCCGCATATCGGGCAAATCAAAATTTTACCCCTGCTGCCGCTGTTGAGCTGCATTTGCATGTTTGAAAAAGAGAAATATGCCTGCTGGTACGGTTTGTTTACAGGTCTGTTAATGGATGTTGTTTCGCCGTCGATGGTGGGCTATCACGCTTTAATTATGATGCTTTTGTGCACCTTTATCGGCTGGGTGTCCACCAATTATTGGCGCAACACCCTGTTGACTAACTTGGTGGCGGGAGGTATTTTAATTTTTCTCTCTCAGAGCCTGTATTGGCTGTTTTTTATCGAATTTAAGCAGACAGAGGGCGCAAGCGGCATTTATTTTACCGCTTATTTGCCCACCATTATTTTAAATATTCTTTTGGTAATACCGCTGTTCTTCCCGGTGCTTGCCATTTACCGCAAATTTAAAAAGGAAGAAAAATAAACCGCTCGCCGGGAAAGGAGCTTTGCAGTGAACGAGAAGAAAAAAATCAAGCGCTCGAGTGTCATGATTATCATTGCGCTTATCATCGTTGTCGCCCTCGGAGCAAGGCTTTTTTACATTCAGGTCATTCGCGGCGACTATTATGCTTCTGTCGGCACGGGCACCATTGCCAAAAAGGTGGATATTGATGCTTCGAGAGGCGAAATTTTAGATAGCATGGGCACGCCGCTCGTCTACAACAAGCAGACCACGCGCATAGTCTTTGATGCCTCCTACTTCCCCGCTGCCGCCGAAAACGAAGCGAGAGCGGATATCATCATTAAGCTTGTGCATTTTTTGGAATCCAAAAAAGAAGAGTGGAACGATGAACTGCCCATTGAAATCAACAAAAAGGGCGAGATTGTCTTTTCCGAGGACAGAGAGGATGACATCAACTATCTCAAAAGCGATAAATACCTGGATTTGAATGATTATGCCAGCGCACAAAACTGCTTTGACGCTCTGAAAAAAATGTACGAGCTCGAGAAGTTTTCCGATGAAGATGCGCGCAAAATCGCTTCCGTGCGC
>ONWY01000152.1 GCA_900321665.1 uncultured Eubacteriales bacterium | reverse complement strand
ATTAAAGTACGTTCAAATTGACCAGTCTTTTCATTATTAATTCTGAAAGAAGATTGGAGCATGGGAATAGATACCATTGAGTATGCTGACATTGAAGCAAGAGAAAAATGGAAAAGCGGAAAATCGTTTAAATAGAATACCAACCAAGGCGACCCCGGCGAAAGCCGCTTCTTCCTCTCGCTTGAGGATGATTTGCTGCGCTTGTTCGGCGGGCAGAGAATCGACAATATCATGGGCATGCTCAATGTTGAGGACGATATGCCCATTGAAAACAAAATGCTTTCCAAAACCATTGAAAATGCACAGTTAAAGGTGGAAGGCAGAAACTTTGCCATTCGTAAGCAGGTCTTGCAATACGACGATGTGATGAACAAGCAAAGAGAAATCATCTACGAGCAGCGCGACCAGGTGCTTGATGATAAGGATTTGAAAGACTCCATTCTCGCAATGATGGATGAAAATATTGCCGAAAATGTCAAGCTGTTCTGCAATGAATCCAGCCCCGTTGAGGATTGGAACCTGCAGGGCTTAAAAGAAAAATACATCGGTTGGCTCACAAAGGACGAGGATTTTAAATATACTGATAGTGAGAAAGCAAGTGTCACCACGGAGCAGATTACCGATATGCTCACCGAGAGAGGACACGCGCTGTACGAGAGCAGAGAAACCGAGTTTGGCGCCGAGACCATGCGCGAGCTCGAGCGCGTGGTGCTGCTGCGCAATGTAGATACCCATTGGATGGACCACATCGATGCCATGGAGGAGCTCAAGCGCGGTATCGGTCTGCGCGCCATGGCGCAAAGAGACCCTGTGGTGGAGTTCCGCCTCGAGGGCTTCGATATGTTTGATGAAATGACAGCCGCGATTCGCGAGGATACGGTTCGCATGATGCTTACGCTGCGCATTCACAAGGAAGCGCCCGTGCAAAGAAAGCAGGTGGCCAAGCCGACAATGGCGGCAGGCGGCGGTACCGACGGCAGCGAAAAAGCAAAGCCTGTCAGAAAGAGCAAAAAGGTCGGTCCGAACGACCCTTGCCCGTGCGGCAGCGGTAAAAAGTACAAAAAATGCTGTATGCAAAAGGATAAACAGGCAGCTTTAAACCAATAAGCAGCCGTTTTTTACCAAATCACCTTCGCGCAAAGCGACCGCTCCGCGCGCGAGAGCGGCGGCAAAAAATTTGTTACAAAATATTACAAAAACTCTAAAAGGTTTGATTATTTAAGATTATATATTATAATATTAATTTGTAACGGAGTGTATTATTTTTTAAATTTTACAAATCATAATAACGATTTTTAGTATATTAGGAGACTGCTGAATGGATAAATTGGTTATTCAAGGCGGCAATAAGCTATATGGCAGTGTGACCATCGGCGGCGCCAAAAACGCCGTTGTGGCACTTCTTCCCGCAACCCTGCTGGCAAGGGATATTGTTGTGCTTGAAAATGTTCCCGCAATTCGCGATGTGCGCATTATGCTCGGTATTATGGGGCAGCTTGGCGCACAAATCAAGATGCTGGATAAAACAACCTATCAAATAGATACCAGGCATATTGAGTACCAGGTCGTGCCCAATGAAGTGGCAAAAAGGCTGAGAGCGTCCTACTACTTAATCGGTGCCATGCTCGGCACCTTCGGGAAGGCGGATGTTTCTCTGCCGGGCGGCTGCGATTTCGGTGTCAGACCGATTAATTTGCACCTCAAGGGCTTCAAAAGCCTCGGGGCACAGGTGGATGTTTCCAACGGGATGGTTAAAGCCTCCACCACAGGCGGCTTGACCGGCTCCTCTATCTATATGGATGAGGTCAGTGTCGGCGCCACAATCAATGTCATGCTTGCCGCCGTGAAGGCACATGGGCTGACCATTATTGAAAACGCCGCAAAAGAGCCGCATATTGTTGACCTTGCGAACTTTTTAAACCGCATGGGTGCCAACGTGCGCGGTGCGGGTACCGATGTGATTAAAATCAAGGGTGTGGAGAGCCTCCACGGCTGTCAATACTCTGTTATCCCCGACCAAATCGAGGCGGGAACCTATATGGCTGCCGTTGCCGCTGCAGGCGGCGATGTCATCATCAAAAATGTCACCCCGAAGCACTTAGAGAGCATTATTGCAAAATTGGCAGAGTGCGGGGTCGACATAGAAGAGGGTGATGATGAAATCCGCGTCAGGCGCTTCGGAGAGCTGAACCACTGTAATGTTAAGACCATGCCGCATCCCGGTTTTCCGACCGATATGCAGCCGCAAATTGTTGCACTGCTTTCTCTTGCCAACGGCACAAGCATTGTGAATGAAAGCGTGTGGGAAAGCCGCTTCCGCTATGTAAACCAGCTGACAAAGCTCGGTGCGGTTATCAATGTGGAGGGCTCCAAGACAGCGGTCATTCAGGGTGTGAAATCCTTGAAAGGCGCTTGTGTGAATGCAACCGATTTGCGCGCCGGTGCCGCCATGCTGATTGCAGGGCTTGCCGCCGAGGGCGAAACGGAAATCGAGGACATTTACCACATCGAGCGCGGCTATGAAGATGTTGTGGAAAAATTCAGAGCACTCGGCGCCGATATCCAAAAGCGCTATTATCCGGATGACGATGATATCCGCATGAGAGCATAAAAAAGCGAGCGAGTTTTGCACTCGCTCTTTTTCATTTTCCTTCTGAAACACCGGCTCTCCCGCGCTTTGTATGATAAAAAACAGAACAGCAAAAATCTATTAATTTTCATTTCACCAGAATAGAGGTATTATGGCAAAATTTTTATCTTTATTTTCCGGTTCTTCCGGCAACAGCACCTATCTTGAGGACAGCACTGCGCGCATCTTAATTGATGCGGGGCGAACGGCTAAGCAGCTTTCCGAAGCTTTAGCGGCGCGGGAAATCGACCCTGCCGCAATCGATGCGCTCTTGATTACCCACGAGCATGTGGACCATGCGCAGGGCATTCGCGTATTTGCTTCCAAATACAATGTGCCGGTCTATGCCACTGCCGGTACCATCGAGGGCTTAAAAAAGAAAGGCTTTGTGAATGAGAAAACAGCGCTGCATGACATCGGCGAAGCACTCTCTATCGGCGGTATGCACATCACTCCCTTTCCGACCTCACACGATACATACGAGCCCTGCGGCTTCAGCGTTACCACGGCAGATGAGAGAAAATTCACCCTGTGCACAGACACGGGCATTTTAACTGAGCAAAGCAAAAAGGCTCTTGCCGGCTCCGATGCCGTGGTGCTCGAGAGCAATCATGAATTAAATATGCTCTTAAACGGTCCTTACCCATACCCGCTGAAAATGCGCGTTTCCGGTGCAAAGGGGCACTTGAGCAATGATGATTGCGCCCGCGAGTTGGTGCGCTTGGTTGAGAGCGGCACCTCGCGCTTGTTTTTAGGGCACTTAAGCCGCGAAAATAACACCCCGGAAATTGCGGAAGCAACGGCAGTTTCCGCCTTGACCATAGCCGGTATGAAGCGCGATTTTGATTATACGCTGGAGGTGCTCCCTCCCGTAAACACCAAAAAGGCGGTGATTTTTTAATGCAGAGGGTAAAAATCATTTGTATCGGCAAGCTCAAGGAAAAATACCTTACTGCCGCAGTAGAGGAATACCTCAAGCGCTTGAGCGCCTTTTGCAAACCGGAGATTGCGGAGCTTCCCGAAGCACGCCTGCCCGAAAACCCTTCCCCGGCACAAATCGAAGCAGGTTTACAAAAGGAAGCACAAAAAATCCTTGCCGAAATTCCCGCCGGTGCATATACCTACTGCCTGCAAATCGAAGGCAGGCAGCTTTCAAGCGAAGCGCTTGCCAAAAGCTTTGCGGAAAATGCACTCAGCGGCAAAAGCACGCTTGTGTTTATCATCGGCTCCTCCTTCGGGTTAGCGCGGGAGGTAAAAACAAGGTGCGATTTTCCGCTCTCGTTTTCCAAAATGACCTTCCCGCATCAGCTTGCAAGGGTGATGCTTCTCGAGCAAATTTACCGCGCCTTTTCCATTAATGCCAACACAAAATATCATAAATAATCCGTGTAACAGCAATAGCGATTACATTTATTTTTAGCAAAAAAAGGGGCTGTGAAAAAACGCGATATTTTTTAATTGCGTGGCTTCACAGCCTTTGTTTTTTTGTTGAAATTCAATTTTAAAAGAAATTTAGATAT
>ONWY01000115.1 GCA_900321665.1 uncultured Eubacteriales bacterium | reverse complement strand
CATCCTTGTGCGTTCGGCTTCATCGCGACTTTCGTCATACGCGATAATACTTCTGTCAAATGCAGCATTACAAATCTGTCCGATGCGTGCATTAAAGGTGTTTTTTACCGTTTCCATACGGGCGCGCCAATCGTTAGCATCACGCATCATCGGCTCCGCAGAGGGAATTTTCAAAACAGGATATTGTGCCGAATAGCGGTCAAGAGCTACACCCTCATAGTTGCGTGCCACACAGGCATTCATTAGCGGTGCGGCAATGGTTTTAATCATATCACCGTCAAAATCGGCACCACCCAAGCGCTCGGGAATGAGGGTGGAGGAATCGACCATAATGACATAGTTTAGATGTGATAAATATTTCTGCCTGTAATATCCGACCTCGGCTATCGGTCGGGCGAGGGCTTCTTCATTTCTTGCAATGTGCGGATTGCGCAGCAACACATAACTATCGTTTTCTTTATATCGGGCACAGGGAGCATAAAACTCGCCTTCTCGCAAACGCTCATATTCCAAATCGCTTACGCTTTTGTCACAAGAAGAACGCACTAACCACTCAATAAAGTAAATCAAATCGCCGGAAAGGTAACGATTGTCGCCTGCAGCAATTAACCTGCCGAAAGCATATTGCTCCAACAGCTTCTTTGCTTGATTATCAAGTTGCTTCGTAAAATGCGCCTCAGCTGCAAAGCACGGATTGAGGGCTAAAATATTTCTCCACTTGGCATTG
Source organism: uncultured Eubacteriales bacterium (assembly GCA_900321665.1). Classification (GTDB taxonomy): domain Bacteria; phylum Bacillota; class Clostridia; order Oscillospirales; family Acutalibacteraceae; genus RUG714. The sequence goes on along the minus strand of ONWY01000115.1, from coordinate 4,524 downwards.
TTCTCTCTGAGAAAGGATAAACGGTAATCGGTATCGCTGACAAGAGAATAGTAGCGCTGTTCGGTGGCTTTGGTAATCCAATCTCTTTTTTCTTTTTCGGGACTATGCACCCAACCGAGCGGTAAATCGGCAGGGCGAAATTCATCGGGCTTAATAGAGGCGGTCACCAAAAACTGGTAATTTAATTGTGTTTCCGCCTCTGTTTCAATTTGGCTGACTTCGGAAATATACAGCGAATGCCGGTATGCACGACACTTGGCTAAATAGTCTGCCCAAGTCATCCCGTTTTCCGTCATCCAGCCGAAGCCCTTGAACATACTTTTTGTAAGGATGATGTCCACATCCTCTATGTTGTGGTATTCGCCCCAAATATCTTTGATTTGGAACACGCCGAGTTCTGCTAAAAAGTTTTTGAAATCTACCTTATGCAGCACGCCTTTGATATATGGCATACGCACCTGAAAAGAAGTGTGCACATCTTTTCCGCAGAACAAGGTATCTATTTTCTTTGCATACTGAAAAGAGATTAATCCTTCACCGTCATACTCCGTGACATCTACATCTGAAAGTGTTTCCACACGCTTGTATTTACGCATAGCATTCTCCGTGCCGTCATCAGTGGCGGTGATGATGTTTGTGCCGTAAACGGTGGTTATCGGGTTATCAATAACAATCATTTTATCGCTGTTCCAGATAGCCATATCATCCGTGCGGTAACCATTGGTTAACATTAACCCGTTATACGCATACAGTTTAGATAATTGGCACAACCCGATGTGCATATCGAGCATAATTCTTTTTCGGACAGGTTCATAAAAATCTTCACGAATAAAGGAAAGCCTTGCATTGCGGCTCATACTTGCCGAACGCTCAAATGCAATAAAGCGAAAAGCGCCGAAACCGAAGTCTAAAGTAATACCTTCGGGGCGAAACATATCCTCTGCCTGCTGCCGGCGGTCAGAGTATTTCTTTTGCACGGATTGCCGGTCAAAGACGCCTGAAAAGTCGATATAGATAAGCACATCCCGGAGTCGGTTGGCACTGCCGCCTATGATGCCGGCTTCGTTTTCTTTGACCTGTTCAATCTGATAAAACAAAGCGCAGTCATCCTGCGGCGGTGACATAGGATTAATAGACTTTTTTGTTTGCGATTCGGACAGAGAAAAACGATACACACCGTTTTCATCCTTCACAGCGCTGCGCATAATCATTCGCGCCGACAATTCATAAATTAAATATTTCATAATATGGGTATTGTAGCATAAAAATATATAATTTTCAATATTTGAATACTGCTCCCACTTTTTAAGTGAGAGGCAGTATATCTTTCTTGGAAAGGAGGTTAAAGAAACCTAAAACAGAAACTGTTAAATGCAGAATCTAAAAGCAAAGGAGGTAAAAAATGAAAACATTTAACGATTTCAAAATTATCGGCATTGACCACGGTTATGGGAATATGAAAACCGCGAACTGCTGCTTTCAAACAGGTGTTACCCGATGGGAAACAGAACCGATATTTACAAATGATTTGTTAGTGTGGAACAACCGCTACTACACCATTGGTAGCGACCACAAAGAATTCACTGCCGACAAGTTTGCAGATGATGATTACTATATCTTAACCTTAGCGGCAATCGCAAGAGAATTGCGCCGTGCTCGACTTACCACAGCAAAGGTATTCATTGCAGCAGGTTTGCCCTTGACTTGGGTGACCCGGCAAAAACAGGCGTTTATCGAATACCTGTTGCAGCACAAAACAGTAGATTACAGTTTTCGCAAAGAAGATTATCACATCGAAATTGTCGGTGCCGATGTTTTTCCGCAGGGTTTTGCGGCAATTGCCGAAAAACTCGGTGAATTTAAAGGCAGCACCATGCTTTGTGATATCGGTAACGGAACGATGAACATTCTTCAAATCACCGATAGAAAGCCGGATTTGCTGCACATGTTTACCGAGAAATACGGTGTCTATCAATGCACACTTGCGGTAAAAGAAGCCATGATGAGAGAGCACCACACCAATTTGAGCGAAGCATTAATTACGGATGTTTTAAAACACGGTACGGCAGATATTGATAAAGCCTATCTGCAAACCATCTGCGCCGCCGCGAAAGAATACACCGCTCAAATCTTTCGCACATTGCGTGAGCATGACTATAATCCGAAGCTGATGCGTTTATACATTGTCGGCGGAGGCGGGTGCCTGATTCGTCACTTCGGAGAGTATGATAAAGAACGCACCTTTATCAATACCGACATCTGCGCGACTGTAAAGGGTTATGAGTATATTGCCTTCACGAAGTTAACAAAGAACGGCGGTGGATAATGAATATTAAGAATTTAAAAATCCGCTTTAATATGGAGAATGAAAAGGACAAAGCTGTTTATGAATATTTGCGCAATTCCGATCTTTCCATCAGCAAAGAAACCATTCGCTCCATTAGTGAATACCTTGTGTTGCTGGAACAGCAAAAAGAGGAAGACAGGTTGTTAAACGCCATTACCGCCACCATTCAAGACAGCCTCAAAGCATTAATCCCGCTCCTAAATCTCATCAACATCACCCAGCCTGCACAATCCGAACCCCCGCCAAAGCAGGAAACCGCAAAAGCCGAAGATAATATGATGGACTTTCTTGATAACTTTTAGGGAACACTATTGCTGTATATGCGATACCAAAAACACGGTAAAGTGACACCACTTAAATGGATGGAGACAAATATCCTTGTTTTTGACAGCAAAGCAGTATCAATATGGTTATCGGTAATCGAAAATGACAAAAAGAATAGGTATGAGGCAGAGAGAAAATGAAAGTAAAATCCTTTGTTTTCCTGTCTCATACCGTAGCAAGCAGGGCAAAAATATATGTATTTTTGCCGATTGCCCCCATCAAAAGCGGCAATCACTTTAGGGGAATACTTCCCCTAAGACCCTTTGAAAAACACATATTGACAATATAACGGTCAGCCGTTATAATATACTAAAAGGCAGGTGATTAAAATGGATATTAACCATATCATTGAAGACCGTCATCTTTCAAAATATCGCTTGGCAAAAAACAGCGGTATTCCGTATATGACGATTAATGATATTTGCTCGGGCAAAGCAAACCTTGCGGATTGTAATGCAAGAACAATCTATAAACTATCCAAAGAACTCGGCATTTCAATGGAAGAAATGCTGGAGCCGTATTTGCTGCCCCGCCCTGCTTTTGAACTGTTTAAGAGCAATGTGTGTCATCGCCTCAAAGAACTCGGCGACATCGATTTCCTGATTGATACCATTGAAAGCAAAGACATTGTCACATACTATCAAAGAAGTTGGTATCCCGAATGCTTGTATCTGCTTGCAATGGTGGACTATATCAGCCGAGAAAATGATGTGCCGCTGTGTGAAGAATACAATGAATACCGCAAACAGAAGCTTACGGATATTATTTACCCGGCAAGTGTTTTAACCGCTGCGGCTGTTTCAAAAAGCGAAGAAATCAAAGAAAACGCATTAAAAAATGCTATTCCCGAATTTATGCGATTTAACATCGTGGAAAGCGAGGTAAGAAATGTCAACTGACAATAGTAATGTTATTAATAAAAGTAATTTAGATAACTACCTTAATGAGTTATCAAAGGCGTATAAAAAACTGGCAGGCAGAAACACACCTGTCGAAATCATCTTAATCGGCGGCGCGGCAATACTCGAAAACTACGGTTTCCGTGACATGACTACCGATGTGGATGCGGTTTACACGGCAAGCTCGGCGCTCAAAGAAGCCATCAATCTGGTGGGTGATCAATACAGCTTGCCAAACGGATGGCTCAATGATGACTTTAAGAAAACCTCTTCCTACAGTAAAGAGTTGTACCGCTACTCGGTACCGTACAAAACCTTTAATCAAGTGCTTCATATCAGAACGGTTACTTCCGAATACTTAATTGCCATGAAACTTCGTTCGGCAAGGCAGTATAAAAATGATTTATCGGATATAGTGGGCATTTTGAATGAGCACCAAAAGCGAGGCGAACCGATTACTTTCGAGCAGGTGGATATCGCCGTTAAAAACCTTTACGGCGGCTGGGATGATTTTGAAGATGCTGCCATTCGATTTATCAAAGACACTTTTGCAAATGGAGATTATGAACGCCACGCCTTTACGCCATCACCAAAGATAGCGAAAAAGAAGCAAAAGGATTATTGGTGCAATTTGAAAGCGATTATCCTAAAGTGCTGAAAACCGAAAATGTGAGCAGCGTTTTGAAAACACTCAGAGCAAAGCAATCTTCTTGGAAGAAAGCACCAAAACGCCGAAACGATCACGAAAGATAAAAACAAAATCAACTACACGAGCCGACAGTGAATTGCTGTCGGCTCTAACTATTTAAGGAGATAATATTGAACAACAAAAAAATCGGACTGTACTTTACAGTAACCGCCGCCGAAAAGCGGCGCATCAAAAAGAATGCCGCACTATGCGGCTTGAAGCAAAGCGAATATATTCGCCAAAGGGCATTGGGCTATGCACCGAAA
>ONWY01000248.1 GCA_900321665.1 uncultured Eubacteriales bacterium | reverse complement strand
GGGGGTCAAGGGGTCGCAAGTTCAAGTCTTGTCACTCCGACCAATAGGGCGGCATTTTGCCGCCCTATGCTTTTTTCTTGTAACTACGCCAAAAACCGCATAGATACAAGGCTTTTTGAAAATGTAAAAAGCGATATGAAACTTTACAAAGCAATTTCCAAACTTTTAAAAACGGCAATAAAGTGTAGAAAAAGTGTAGACTACTTTTTAAACACAAAAGGCGGGGGCATTTGAAGCCCCCGCCTTTTATTCACTTATGATTCCGAAAACTGCACATTGAGTGTAATTGCCGTAGCAGTACTTTTGCTTATGCTCATTTTTCTTGCTTCGATTTGCAAAAGAGAGAGTTAAAAACTCCCATTCGCCAAAATCTTCACAATAGATGTTGTTGTATAAATCTTTTTTAAAAAGCGGGCAACCGCAATTTTCGTGTACTTTTTGACGGTTTAAATCAATTCCCCTGTTTTTTAAAATGTTGTATACAGTTTGCTTTGACACATTGTATTTATCACAAATCACACATAACGGCAACCTTTGCTTATACTCTTCAATCAGATTTTCAATATCTATGTTCTTTTTCATATCTTTGAAACATCGTTTTGATAGTCATAAACACAAAACCAGGCTTTGTATTTATCAACATAAGCCCAAATATTCTTGTTGGCTTTAGTTTTCACCTTTGCCACTTGAACATGGGCGCCGACCTTTAGGATGGCATCGCCGCTGAAATTGGAAAAATCGCTTAGCTGCTTGACTCCACTTTGTGAGGAATCGTAGTTATATAAAACCGCGCGCTTTGCAAGTCTTACAATCTGCCCCGCTTTAACGGTCGGGGTATTCTTTTTTGAATTCTTAAGCCTTAACCAACCCAAAACATAATTGTAATTGGTGTAAGTATGTTTTCTCACACTTCCTTTGCCATCGTAGTTTTGCTCAATGACGGTGATATTGTGCTCATCTGCACTTACTACGATAGCAATATGCCCGGCTGTGCCGTTGCGTTCTTTCGCCCAAATAATAAAGTCACCACGGCTCGGGTGATTGAGTTTAACAGAATCATTTGCAATTCGAGTGAAGTTTTTATTGATGGTCGGATACTTGCCGTAATCCGTGTAAATCTGGTAAGCATAGTAAGGCCCGACAAAGGCATTTTTAACGCCGTAAACCTCTTTGGCAAAAGCATTGGCGTAATCAACACACTGCTTGCCATAGTAGCCATCATAATCTACTCCGGATTTATACTTTTTAAAAAAATCATCAAGTGTCATTGTCATCGTCCTCCATCGCTTCCAGCCTGTCAAGGTGTTGTTTGTAGTCATCCGCTTTAATGGCGTTGTGTGTAAAAGAATTGTTCTTCCACCAGCCCCATAAGCCGGAGGCAACTGTAGCCACAAGGGTGACGATTTGCACAATATCGCTCTCATACAGCGGTAAGGTATCTTTGCCGCAAATAGCGAGTATTTGATTGATGAGTGCCACCGCTACCACCACGGTTCTGATGATGGTTTCTGTTTTGATTTTATTATTCATTTCTTTTTCCTTTCCGGCACAATGTCATGTGCCTTTTGGTTTAAGTATTTATCGAGTTTATCTTTTGCCACCGGCACCGTGTGGTTGGCACCCAACTGTTCGAGCCCGTCCAAGCAAGCACCGATAGCGAAGCAAATGAGTGTTTGTTCCTCTTTTATGGCGCGGATGTCCTCATCTTGTTTGTCCTGCCTGAGTATCCACTTCACGAGCCCGAATACTGCCCCGCCGATACCGGCCAACGCCCCCAATACTGCCGCAGCTTTTATAATATCTATTGTCATTCTTCTGCCCCCTCAATCGGTATGCCGGTCTCCGTGTATTCACGATTAAATTCGGCAGGGTCAATCGCTTCTCCGTACTGCACACCTTCTCGCTCAATCATAAAACCTTTGCTCGAATAGGTTTTAACAAAATCTCTGCCGTTGATAATTAATTTTTCTCTTAAAATCATTCTGCCACCTTCCATTCGTCAACATCTGCACCGAGGCTTTCAAGAAATTCTATGTTATCCTCGATTGCCGCAAAAGTCGTACTTTCAAGTGCACTCCAATTTGTAGCATTTTGGTAATCTGCGAGCCATTTTCTCGGCACATAAACCGTACCGCCGTCCCCATTGCAAAATGGCGTGTTGTTCAAAAAGTTAGAGCCATGAACTGCGCATACTCCGTCATATCCCATCATTAAGATGTTGAAATTTGAATTTGAGTTTCCAAAATTTTGGCTGATATAACTGCACGAATTTAAGATGACATATTCTAAAACTCTTGGAGTAGAATAGAACAAGCCATTTGGAACAGTTCTCAATTTCGGCAATATTGCATACCGAATAGGCATATAACCAAGCCCATTAGAACCAATAGTTGTGCAATTCGGCAAATTTACGCCTGTGACATAGCCCCTCATATTGAAAGCGCCTGAATAACTCAACGAAGTTATCAAATCCGAATACACATCAGAATTTTCACTTTTTACGAGCGTTTCAAATCCGCTTTCAACAGGCGTTGCAACTTTTGCGCTTGCATAATCCGTCACATTATAAGTGCCGTTCTGCGTTATCTCAATCTGCCCTGTCGGTGTAATGCCTGCTTCAATATCACTGATTTTCTCTGCAACCTCGCTAAAATCATCTGCTTGTGTACTGCCTTTGTTAACCAACTCTGTGTTGATTGCCGTT
>ONWY01000149.1:953-5127 GCA_900321665.1 uncultured Eubacteriales bacterium | reverse complement strand
ATACAATCAAGTGCGAATGTGTCGCCCTCAATTTAGCCGAGCATAACGGAGGTTATGCGAACGCCAAGGTTCTGCCACTTGTGGCAGGTTCTTATTCATCATTCATTATTCATTAAATTCTAATTTGGGAGCTCTACGAGCCCCGCAAATTAGAATTTGAAAGGAACTGTCATGGAAACAAAAGCTTATGTACAAAATCTCGGAGCAAAGGCAAAAAAAGCAAAGCGGAGCATGGCGCTGCTCTCTGCGGCGGAGAAAAACGCGGCGCTTGAGGCAATTGCCGCAGGCTTAGTCGCCGATTGCGAGGTGATTTTGCAAGCCAATGCGCGCGATATTGCCGCGGCAAGAGAGCGCGGTACAAGCGAGTCGATGATTGACCGCCTGCGCCTGGATGAAGCGCGCGTTGCGGCAATGGCACAGGGTGTGCGCGATATTGCGGCGCTGCCCGACCCGGTCGGTGAGGTGCTCGAAACCATAGAGCGCCCCAACGGGCTTTTGATTAAAAAGGTGCGCGTTCCGATGGGGGTTATCGGCATTATCTTTGAATCGCGCCCCAATGTGACCAGCGATGCGGCAGCCATTTGCCTGAAAGCCGGCAGCGTGGTGATGCTGCGCGGCGGCAAGGAGGCAATCCATTCCAACACAGCCATTGTGGCATCGATGAAAAAAGCCCTTGCGGCGGCAGGGTTGGATGAAGATATCATTTGCTTTGTGGAGGACACCTCGCGCGAGAGTGCCAACGAGATGATTGCTTTAAACGGCGCGATTGATTTGCTCATTCCCCGCGGCGGAGCGGGCTTGATTGCGAATGTGGTAAAAAATGCCACCGTACCTGTGATTCAAACCGGCACCGGCAACTGCCATGCGTATGTGCACCGGAGCGCGGATTTTGAAATGGCGCTCGACATTATTGATAACGGCAAGACTTCGCGCCCGAGTGTGTGCAATGCGCTCGAGAGCGTGGTGGTGGATACCGCTATTGCTCCGCGCTTTTTACCGCTGCTTGTGGAGCGGCTGCAAAAGAAGAAGGTTTGCTTTGTCGGCGATGAGGCGGCAGTTTCTATCTGCCCTGCGATAGCGCCGGCGAGCGAAGCGGATTATTATACAGAATTTTTGGATTACAAGATATCGGTCAAAACTGTCAGCGGTGTGGAGGAAGCGATTGCTTGGGTCAACGAGCACTCGACCATGCACTCCGAGGTGATTATCGCGCAGGATGCGGCGGCAGCAGCTACCTTTTTAAAGCTGGTGGATTCCTCCTCGGTTTACCACAATGCCTCTACGAGGTTTACCGATGGCGGCGAATTCGGGCTCGGTGCGGAAATCGGCATTTCCACCCAAAAGCTCCACGCGAGAGGACCGATGGGGATTCGGGAAATCACTTCCTACAAATACATCATTGAAGGGAAGGGGCAGGTGAGATAAATGTTTAAAAAGGGTTGGATTGTTTCCATTGCATTTTTGCTTTACGGCGGCTGTGCCGCGCTCTTTGCAAGCTTCATTTTTCAGTGGGGCAGGATTGCGATACTTGTTTCTATCGGCGTGGTATTGATTTCGTTCCTGCTCTCTTGGTGGAAGCTGCGCTGCCCGCATTGTAAGAAGATGTCTATCCCGGTCAAGAGCATGATGATGGGCATCAAAGTCGGTAGGTGCAATTGCGAAACCTGCGGCGAGGAAATTAATATTAAGTAAAAAAGCTTTGCCCCGCGGCAAAGCTTTTTTTATTTATACATTCGTTTTACCGCGAGTGGTCAGCACTTCATACGTCGCATTTCTCAGTGTGAAATAGGGACCTGTTTCACCCTCAAAGTATTGGTCGAAGCTGCCGGTGACACGAATCCAGGGATGGTCTGCATCGGTATCCTCATTTTTTGGTGTATAATCCGGGTACTTGTTATCCGCCGTGGTAAATTCCAAACCGCACATGTTTGCCGGACAGGTCGGGCAGGCAGCGACACCGTTGCGATAGACAAAGTAATAAATTTTACCACCCTGTTGGGTTAAATCCTGCAGAGTATACATGCCTTCGATTTGAATGGTTTTGCCGATATAGTTGGTAGGATTGGCTGTCAAGTCATCCATATAGGTGCGATAACCGGATTCGGTGATAACAACATCCGCTTTCGGTGTATTCGCTTCACTTTCTTTTTTAGAGCCGCAGCCGACAAAGCTGAGCATTAATACGAGCACAAGTGCAATGCTTACTATTTTTCTCATGCTTTTAGCGCCTTCTTTCCGTTTATTTTTGATTTGATTTTTGAAATGGCAACAAAGATAATAAATGCCGCCACATCCACTGTCACCACCGTGGGTCCTGTTTGGAAGGAGAGCGTGCAGGCAATAAAGAAGCCGATTAAGAAGCACACCACCGAGAAAACCGCGCTGACAGCGACAACGCTTTTGAAGGATTTGCAAACGCGCATCGCGGAGAGCGCCGGGAAGATAATCAGACCCGAAACCATAATCGCGCCCATCATCTTCATGCCGAGCACAATGGTGACTGCGGTAAGAACCGCAATTAAGGTGTTATAAAAATTGGATTTGATACCCGTTGCCGCCGCAAAGTCCGAGTCAAAGGTGACGGCGAAAATTCTGCTGTAAAATACCACAAAGAATATCAAAATTGCCACGCTGAGCACAATGGAAAATGCGAGGTCGGAGTCGCTGATGGTGAAGATGTTGGAGGACCCGAACAGGGAGGTACAAACATCCATCGTATTATTGCCGGTGGCATTGTAGATAATCGAGCCGAGCGCAATACCGGCGGTGGAGAAAATCGCGATGGCAGCATCGCCCTTGGTCTTGGAGTTTTTGAGCCGCAGCAGAATAATCGCGACAATCACGACCACGAGCATTTCAAACTCGAGTGCGAGGGAAAATTGCTTGCCCCCAATTGTGAAATCGAAAATGCCGGTCACGGTGGCAATTGCCACTGCAAAGAAACCGAAGTGGGAGAGTCCGTCACCAATCATCGAAAAGCGCTTGAGCACCAGGCTGACACCCAGCAGCGAGGAGCAAAGCGATACTAAAAAGCCGACAATAATGGCTTTAATAACGATTTTGCTCATCAGCGGGTCGGTGAAAATTTCGGTCAAGCTCATTTTGCCTCACCTCCCAAAAAATCCCTGCCGACATCGGCGAGCAGGTAATCCTCCTTCTTGCCGAAAAACAGCGGCTTGTGGTGCAGGTGCAGCACATGGCTTGCCGCGTCCACAGCGCCGGCGATATCGTGGGAAATCATAATCACGGTGATACCGTGCTGTTCATTTAATTGCTTGATGATGGAATACATTTCCGCCGTCACAATCGGGTCGAGCCCGGTTACCGGCTCATCGAGCAAAATCAGCTTCTCGGTGGCGCACAGCGCTCTTGCGAGCAAAACGCGCTGCTGCTGCCCGCCCGAAAGGTCTTGGAAGGAGCGGTTTTGGAAATCCTCAATGCCCAAAAGCTCAATGTTTTTTTGTGCCCGCTTTTTATCCTCTTTGGTATAAAAGGGGTGGAATTTTCCGTTGCCGAGAGTGCCCGAGAGCACCACCTCCTTGCAGGAAGCAGGAAAATCCTTTTGAATATCGGTTCTCTGCGGCATGTAGCCGATTTGGGTTTGCTTTAACCCGTCGCCGAAGGTGATGGAGCCTGCGTGAATTTTCATCAGCCCCAGCAACGCCTTCATCAGCGTCGTTTTGCCCGAACCGTTTTCGCCGATGATGCACAGGTAGTCGCCGGCGTTTACCTTAAAATTGATATCGCTTGCCACCACATGCCCTTCATAGGCGAGAGCTAAGTCGTTTACTGTTATCAGTGCCATTTTTTTTATAACTCCCTTAAGGTTTCTTTATGCCATGGATTTTGCCAGAGTTTCGTAATTCTCCTCCATCAGCTCAATATAGGTTTTGCCGCTCTCGAAGGCTTCCTTGGAAAGGTTGTGGCAGGAGTTTAAGGTCAATTTCTCCGCACCCGCCTGCTTGGCGATGGCATCGGCATAATCTGAAGTGTTTAATTCAATCACATACACATATTTTAAGCCGTTTTCCTGCACTGCCTTAATCAGCTCGTTTTGCACCGCGAGCGGGATTTCATTGTTGCTTGAGCAGCCGGCAAAGGCGGCGATCGCCTTGATACCGTAGTCCTCGCAAAAATAGCGGAAGGGGTTGCGGTCGGCAATGACAATGGTCTT
>ONWY01000149.1:0-943 GCA_900321665.1 uncultured Eubacteriales bacterium | reverse complement strand
TTTTACACCCGCAAAAAAGGCGGTAAACTTTGCGTCTAATGCTTCAAACTGCTTGACATAGGCGCTTGCGTTGGCGCGGTAGGTTTCGGCATTGGCGCTGTCTGCTTCGCTGATGGTTTCCGCAAGAGAGGTGATGATTTGCGCGCTGTTTGTGAGCGAAGTCCACACATGCTCATCGGCAGCGCCCTCCGCTTCTTCCTCCTCTTCCTCTTTTGCCAAAATGCCTTTGTCGCTTTCCTCTAAGGTCTTAACAAGCTTTGTTAAAGCAACGGTCTTTTTCGGAGAGGCGGTTTTGAGAACATCCGCTACCCATTCGTCGTTTTCACCGCCGACATAGATGAAGATATCGGCGCTGTCAATCGCGGAAATATCCTCTAAGGTGGCGGAATAAGAGTGGCTTTCATCGCCGGGGGCGAGCAGCATTTTTAAGCTGACACCTTCCACTCCTTTGGTGATGGCGCGCACAAAATCATACTGCGGGAAAATGGTACACACGATGCTAATATTGCTCTCTTCCTTTGCCGTGGTACCGGCGCTGTCTTTTTTTGCACAACTCGCTAAGGCGAGGAGCAAAGCGAATGCCAAAACAATGGCAAGTATTTTTTTCATTTTAAAAATCTCCTTTGTTAAATAATGGTAAGCGTTTTAAAAGGCTTAATTATTTAACTTGATTTTCAAGCTTACTGTCGTAGAAAAATTGAATTTTGGCGGCGCTTTTTCACTGTGTAAAAGTAGTATGCCCTTGTAAAATATCACTGCGAGCAAAAAGCCGATAGCTGTCAGCTGAATGATTTCAACCGTGCGTTGAATCGCTGCTATGTGCTCGCAAATGTGGCAATGCATACCGGTACACTCGTGGTGAGAGGTTGTGACAAGCCCGAGTGTGCCGAACACGGAAAAAAGAAGAAATACCGCCAATGCTGCAACAGCAATCCATTGCCTT
>ONWY01000288.1 GCA_900321665.1 uncultured Eubacteriales bacterium | reverse complement strand
TTCATCTGCTTCGCCGTCTTTATTTGTCTTAATAATCTGGCAGTGCAGCATGTTTTTCACAATCCAAGTGTTATCGGGCAGTGTGCAGGTGGAAGCATCCACAATGTTATCGCAGGAGATTCTTTCCTTGCCGTCATCCACCTTTTGGGTGTAGTTATCGCCGAGTGTTTTCTCGGTGAAGGAAGCGACGGTAGCGCCTGCAGTGGCATATTTGGTATCAATAATGATATCACCCTGGCCGTCGTTACCCTCGAAGGGGAGACCCGGGATGTTGTAGGAGGCAATCAGGTAAACCTTGACACCGTCATCCTTGCACTGCTTTAAGATGTTATTGACATTCTTTTGGTAGCCTTGGTAGATTTTTAACTGTTCAATTAAGCCTGCATCCTTTTGCTTATCGAGCATAAAGTCGATGCATGCATCTAACTTGTCGGCAGGAATCAAGTTGTATAAGCCTGCCCATTTGCCGATGTAGTCTTTAATCCAGGTATTGTAGAAGTATGTCAGCCTTTCGCCGCTCCATAGCGTGTTTACATTATTCACCGTGGTTTCCAAAGAAGCGATTAATGCCGCCGGCACCACATCTACCAAATATTTCAAGCAACCTGCCATGGTATCTCTCGTTAAGTTTAATTTGCCGGAGAAGATGTTGGCAGGAAAGTCGGTACCGTTAATTGCCGAGAACAAGCTCATTACGGTATCTAAATCATCGTGGGGGAACATATTTAAGTAAGCTGTCAGCACAGAGCCGCCCATGCTTACCGCGAAGAGCCTGACCTTTTCGCTACCGGTGGAGGCTTTGACATGCTCCACCTGCGCGCGCAGGGATTTTGCCGCTTCAATCACACTTAAGCGAAAATCATAGGTAAAGCGGAATACACGGTCTGCACCGATGGCATCGGCAGCCAATTCCTGCACATCAAACACGATGCCGCCCTTTTGCCTGGCAATCTCGTTTTGAGCATAGGATTGGTTGGTGTAATCGATAGAAATGTTTTGGATGGACTTGCCGTTGCCGTCGCAGCGCAAATCCTCCATATGCTCTTGCAGGAAGGGCACAAAGACATCTTTCATATAGCTGTCGTAATTATAGCCCCTGTCTTCGAGCTTGGTTAAGCCCTTTAAGAAATTAATGGGCTCCTCCCAATCGTTGACAGTCGGCATCCAAGCGCGCCTTTCACTGTCGGTCCCTCTGTTGACATACAACGAGGAGCTGTTGATGCCGGAAATGAAAATAATCGGTGTTTTGTTGGTGCCGCTTGCAGCAAATGCCGGTATGCTGACGCTTAAAAGCATTAAAATGACCATGCATAAGCAAAGCGACTTTTTTAGAAATCTTTTCATTGCTTTCCTCCTGCGAACATAATAACTAATTATATTTTAATATAATTAGGAAATAAAGTCAACAGGATAAATTAGTATTTAGCGGGCTAACGCCCTTTAAAGAAGAAAGAAGAAAGAAAAAAGAAAAATGAAGGGCGGGACACCCGCACCCGATTTATATAAAAATCCATCCGAGTGTTTTGCATCTACATCCATTTACACATGGAATGAATGAAAAAGCTTGTATCTACACATTTTCAAAGTAATAACTCAGAGTGAAATACTTGCACTTTCATTTATTAGAGCGAAGCGAAAAAATAGGGTCCCCGAAAAGTATTGCAAAGCAAACTTTTTGGGGGAGGAGAAACAAATGAAGCAAACTTAAAAGGTTTGCTCGCGAACCTTTTTCTCTTGCGGAATTTGTTTGGACGAGCGGGTGCCTCGCCCACCATTCTTATTTCTTCTTTCTTCTTTCTTCTTTCAGCGAGTGAAACGAGCGTCTAAATTCTAATTTGCCCGCAAATTAGAATGAAAAAAGCGAAGCGTCTCCGCTTCGCTTTTTCTCTTATTTCTTCGCCGCTTTCTTTGCAGCCTTGGCAGCTTTCTTATCAATCTTTGCCTGCTTCTTTGCAGCCTTTCTTGCCGCCTTGGCGGCTTTCTTTGCTGCCTTTCTCTCGGCTTTGTCTGCCTTGATGGCTGCTTTGCGCTCTGCACGC
>ONWY01000166.1 GCA_900321665.1 uncultured Eubacteriales bacterium | reverse complement strand
AATTTTCCACGCCAATCTGAAAGCGCGCACCGGAAAAATCATATCCCGGATATAATGAAACAGAGAAAAAATACAGAGTATGTCGGCACCCTTTTTTGCTTGCCTGCGCTAAATTTCCCTCGCCAATCCTAAACCGCCAAACAGTGAAATCATATCCCGGATGGAGGTACTCCGCTTAAATCTATGCATCTACCTGTGACAGATAAATTCTAATTTAGCGGGCTAATGCCTGCTAATAGTGAAAAGAAAAAAGAAAAGAGAGAAGAGAGAAGAGTGGTAGGCGGGACACCCGCACATGTTCCGCTTCGCTCTAATAATTATAGATGAATGTAAATTAGATGTTCAATTTACCCTCTTCTCGTCGCCCCTTGATGAGGGGAGATGTCGGCGAAGCCGACAGAGGGGTAGACCTTTTAAAACGGGTGCGAATGTGCGCTTGCTGAGAAAGCGCGCACCGGAAAAATCATATCCCGGATATAATGAAACACAGAGCAATACACAAAGTATGTCCATACTTTTGTCTTAAAACTTAGAGGTCAGTCATGAAAAAGATTTTATTGGCAGCCCTTTTAGGTGCTTTAGTAGTGTTATGCAGCGCTTGTGCGGTTCAATCCGACATTCCGCGCGGCTATACACAAAAAGAAGAACATTTTGATGAAAACGGTTTTCAAAATTATACCGATTATTGCAAGTATTACTATGCCGATACTTCGGCGATTGAGAATAACAAGCGTTTTCAAAAGTTGACGGCAGACCAAGTGCAGGATATCAAGGATTATTTTAAAAATTTTGCACAGTGGATGGAAGCAGAGGGCAGGTCGGAGGAGTATGATTTTGCACCTTCTTGCATCAATGCAGGTGACTATGTGTGCAAAGTAAAGGATTCGTTCGAGGACTACACGATTTTGTTTTTTGATACACAAAGCGGTGTATTGTATTATATCCACAATAATAGTTGATACAAATGAACTGTAAAATATATTTGAATAAGGAATAACAAATGATTAGCAGAAACGAAGTAATTGAAACCAACAAAATGATAGAGCAGGAAAATCTCGATGTGCGTACCATTACCATGGGCATCAGCCTGCTCGATTGCTGCCACAGCGATTTAGAGGTGCTGTGCGACAATATTTACAAAAAAATCACCACCTATGCCAAAGACCTCGTTGCCACCGGGCAAGAGATTGAGAGGGATTTCGGCATCCCGATTGTCAACAAGCGCATTTCCGTAACACCGATTGCGCTTGTCGGCGGTGCTGCCTGCAAGCAGCCCGAGGATTTTGTGCGCATCGCCAAAACCCTCGATAAAGCGGCGAAGCAGGTCGGTGTCAATTTTCTCGGCGGCTACTCGGCGCTGGTTTCCAAGGGGATGACCCCGGCGGATAAAAACCTGATTTTATCCATCCCGCAGGCGCTTGCCGAAACCGAGCGCATTTGTGCCTCGGTCAATGTCGGCTCCACCAAAACCGGCATGGATATGGATGCCATTCGCCTGATGGGCGATGTGATTAAGCAGGCGGCAGCGCTGACTGCGGCACGCGACAGCATCGGCTGCGCGAAGTTGGTGGTGCTGTGCAACGCGCCGGATGATAACCCGTTTATGGCGGGCGCCTTCCACGGCGTGACGGAGGCGGATGCGATTATCAATGTCGGCGTCAGCGGCCCCGGAGTGGTAAAAACCGCGATTGAAAAAGTGCGCGGCGCAAGCTTCGAGGTGCTGTGCGAAACGATAAAAAAGACTGCGTTTAAAATCACGCGCGTCGGTCAGCTTGTGGCGCAAGAGGCTTCCAAACGGCTGGGTGTGCCCTTCGGTATTATTGACCTTTCCTTAGCGCCGACCCCGGCGGTGGGCGATTCCGTTGCGGAAATATTGGAGGAAATCGGCTTAGAGAGCGTCGGTGCGCCCGGCACGACCGCAGCGCTTGCCATGCTCAATGACCAGGTCAAAAAGGGCGGCGTGATGGCATCGAGCTATGTCGGCGGGCTTTCGGGTGCGTTTATCCCGGTCAGCGAGGACCAGGGGATGATTCGCGCGGTGGAAGCCGGTGCGCTGAATATTGAAAAGCTCGAAGCGATGACCTGCGTTTGCTCGGTCGGCTTGGATATGATTGCCATTGAGGGTGATACCCCGGCAGCGACCATCTCCGGCATTATTGCCGATGAGGCGGCAATCGGTATGGTTAACCAAAAAACGACTGCAGTCAGGATTATTCCGGTTTGCGGCAAGAAAATCGGCGAGAGCGTAGAATTCGGCGGCTTGCTCGGCGCAGCGCCGATTATGCCGGTCAATCGCTATTCACCGCAAGCGTTTATTAGTAGAAAGGGCAGAATCCCTGCTCCGATTCACAGCTTTAAAAACTAAAAGAGGTAAGAGAATGAAAGAGTATGATATTATCATTGTCGGCGGCGGTATCGGCGGACTGATGACCGCAAAGAGATTGATAGAAGGAGAGAGCACTCCCTCCATTGCCATTTTTGAGCAGGGCTCGGCGCTTGAAACGCGCAAGTGCCCGATTGTGGAGGGCAAAGCGGAGAAGTGCATCCATTGCAAAACCTGCGACATTATGAGCGGTATTGCCGGTGCCGGTGCGTTTTCGGACGGTAAGTTTAACATCACCACCGAGTACGGCGGCTGGTTGCAGGAATACATCGGGCATCAAAAGGCGCTCGATTACCAATACCAGGTTTACGATATCTTAAAACCGCTTGATGACAAGCATAAGGTTTATGCACCCAACGACAAATTGAAGGCGGAAGCCATCAAGCACGATTTACATATGCTCCAGGGCGAGGTGGTTCACTTCGGGACCGACGGCAACCTGCGCATTATGACAAAGCTTGTGGATATTTTGCGCGAAAAGGTGGATATCCATACCCGCACCAAGGTGGAGGATATCGACATTGCGGCAAAAACCATTGTGGCAGGCGGTGAAAGCTATCGCTACCGAAAATTGGTGCTTGCCGTGGGCAGAGTCGGTTCCTCATGGCTGGCACAGTTCTGCCGTGCAAACAATATTGCGCTCTCCAATTCTCAGGTGGATATCGGCGTGCGCGTTGAGCTGCCGC
The DNA here is from genome assembly GCA_900321665.1 of uncultured Eubacteriales bacterium. GTDB lineage: Bacteria > Bacillota > Clostridia > Oscillospirales > Acutalibacteraceae > RUG714. The sequence goes on along the minus strand of ONWY01000166.1, from coordinate 815 downwards.
GCGTGATTTGGGAGGATATTTCCCGCCAGATTTACGAGCCGAAGATTGTCTACCGCACCAAGACCTACGGTGACAGAACGAGGATGTTCTGCTTCAATTCCGGCGGCGAGGTGGTCATGGAAAATTCCAACGGTATCTTGACTGTCAACGGTCACGCCAATTCCGATGAAGCGCTCAAGACCAAAAACTCAAACTTTGCCATTCTTTCTACCCAAAATTTCACCGAGCCCTTTAACCAGCCGATTGCTTATGCAAAGCAGATTGCGGGGCTTGCGAATATGATTTCGGGCGGCAGTGTGATTGTGCAGCGCTTCGGTGATTTGGTCGAGGGCAGGAGAACAAATGCCCACCGCCTTGCGCAATCGACCACAATACCGACTCTCAATGCCACTCCCGGCGATTTGAGCCTGTGCATGCCCAAAAGGCAGCTGGATAATATTATTGAGACCATTTATGCGCTTGATAAAATCGCGCCCGGCACTGCCAACAGAGATACTCTGCTCTACGGCGCAGAGTGCAAATATTACTCTGCAAGACCGAAATTTATCAACGACCGCTTTGAAATTGCCGAGGATATTTACTGTATCGGCGACGGCGCCTCGGTAACGCGCTCCCTTTCGCAGGCAGGCGCGCAGGGGCTGTATGTGGCGGATATGATTGTAAATTCTAATTTAGCATAGCTAAATTAGAATTTAATGAATAATGAATGATGAATAATGAATAAGAACCTGCCACAAGTGGCAGAACCTTGGCGTTCGCATAACCTCCGTTATGCTCGGCTAAATTGAGGGCGACACATTCGCACTTGATTGTAT
>ONWY01000148.1 GCA_900321665.1 uncultured Eubacteriales bacterium | reverse complement strand
CTTCTTGTCGGCATCACCCTCTACTATTATCTGAAACCTTCTCATCATACAAGCCCTCTAAGGTGTAGCTGACCGCAATATCGGCATTGTAATTGCCGCTTGCCGCCTTCAAATCAATCAGTTGAAATTTTTGGCTCTCCCCTGCTTGAATCACGGCGCTCGCCGGAGAAATGGTAAACTTATCTGCCGAGGAAGTGGATAAGCGCACGCTCGCCGCGCGCGAAGCATTGTTTTTTAACACCACATAATTGGTGGTCGTCGTTTGATACGAAGCATTTAAAACAAACCTTTTCACCGCCGATGAGCCCGCCAAAAAGGATACCGATAAGCCGGCTTTTTCCCTATTATCAAAGGTCGGCGCATAGGTCATTTTCGAGCTGTTGTAAACCGTAACGGTTTTGGAAACCGAAAAGGTATTACTGACTGCGGAATTGAGGGTATCGTAGGTCGCTTTGAGCACGACGCTGCGCGAGCTGCCCTCGGGGTTATTGGCATCACCCGTGCCGCGGATTGTCATCACATTTGCGCTCTGCGAGAAGGTTAAGCCGGTCACAGGGGTATACGCGATGCGCGGTGCAATCATGCCAACGCCCCACTGGTCGCTGACAGAGAAGGTCTGCGCCGCTTCGGTAGGAGCAAGACCTGCCGGCAAAGTCAGATTACCGCCGGAGGCGCTGCCCTGCTTGGCATAAGGGTAATACTGCAAGAGAGAAGAAGCACTTGTAAACATCAGCCCGCTTGTGCCGATGCCGTTGCTGCGCTCAATTGCCTCAAAATCATAAATGTTTTCAAAGGCACCGATTTCGCAATTCCACAATTTCATTGCCGCATAAATACCGGAATCATTATCCGCCGAGTTGGTTTTTGCCGCAGAAACGGTTGCCTTTTGCGGAAAGCCCTCAAGCACTGCAAAGAAAGAGAAGCTGCCGTTGCCTGTATAGTTAAAAATATTCTCCGGCACCACATCCTCAAAGCGCTCTGTCACCTCGGGTGCCGTGCCGTTTTCCGGCTTATAGGTCAGGAGAATATCCCCTGCCTCGCTTTTTACCGCCTGCGCCGGTTGCGAAATGTTGGGGCTGTACTTGACCGCATCCACCTCCACAAGGTATTTTCCCTGCAAGGCATCTGCCGCGGTATAGCTCACCTCTCGAGACCCGTTATAGATACCGTCTGGAAAGCTTGCGGCAGTCGCTGCCGGCAAAGAAAACACCATGCCGGATAAAACCATGGCTACCGTTAAAATAACGCATAGCGCTTTGCTCGACTTCTTCATTTCACATTCCTCCTGCCAAAAAGCAATATCAAAAAAACATACAAAAAGCTCTATATGTATTAATTATATAACAGCCATTTTCATATTGCAATATATTCGCTATTTTTAACTAAATTAATTAAATAAACAGAAGCAAAGATGCTACAAAGAGTTGTGATAAAGACGTTTTGGCTCGTTTTTGTCTGCTTTCACTCGCTTTGGCTCCCTCACAAAGGGAAAAGCCGATAAGCGGTATGAATGGTACTGCGCATGCAAAAACCGCCGCAGCAAAATGCTACGGCGGTTTTTTATCATTTCATTTACAGACCGAATTTTTCTGCAAGGTAGGTTCTTGCAGTCGGGCTTTCTTGCGGGTTATTCACCACACACTGCGCAATGTAATTTGCTGTTCTCGAGGAGTAGGTCATATCGTACACTGTCACCTCTACACCGTTTAATACATAGGTGATATAGCTTCTTGCCGCATAGTGCGTGTTCCAATTGGCGCGCTTGAGGTTAAGCACGAGGTTGAAGGTGTAAACATCGCCCTCATCCGTGGGATGCACGGTGTACTTACCGTTTAACATCGAGAAGGTGGTCACGGACATACCGCCATCCACAAGCTGGTCAATATTCACCGGCTTGTTATCCTGCGGCTCCACACCGCCGTTCAACAGCTTGGTTTGGGTATAAACAAAGCCGAAATCGGTCACCTCTGCATCCTCGGGCACCTTGCAGGCTGCGGTAAAGCGCATTGCCTGGTAATCACTTTGCACATCCTCGTCTTGGATTCTCAGCGCAGCGCCTCTGTTGCTGTAATCATATGCCACATGGCGATAGGTGTTAAAATTAGGGCTTGCCAATGTGCCGGAATCCACAATATCGCCGCAATTCGAGCAGAGCACATAGTAGGTGCCGTCAATCCCGTCCTTCGGTGCGGTTAAGAGCTTGTGCGCACCCTCGCTGTGCGGAGTCAGAGCAAAACTCTCCACGCTGTCGAGCACTGCCTGTGCCGCTTTTGTGCCGGCATTGTTGCTCTCGCTTAAGTTTTGCAATTCGTTTGCCTGCTCATATGCCGCAGCATAGCTTTCCAATATTTGAGAAGCATTGCAGAAGGCATCTTTAAAATCTGTCAGGGATTCGTAATCGAAAATGAATTGGTCAATTTTGCTCAGCTGCTCCTCGGTAGCAATCGGGTCAAGCTTCTCTTTTTGCTCTTTAAATTCAGCTAAAAGTGCATCATATTCCTCTTGCTCGAAAACGGAATAGGTCTTGGAAAGCTCGCCCGCTTCATCCTGCTCATCGTACCACTGCACAAAGGCATCAATTGAAAGCCGGGTGTATTGCTCATCCCATGTGCCTACCGTGTCTTCTATCTCATCAATCATGCTGTCGAGCTCCGAGCTGTCGATGCGCTTTGCATAGTAAACCATGGTGATATCTTTATCCTCCATGCAAAGGTACTCGGAGGAAATGCCCTGGTAATAGTACCTGGAAGCATACTGCGCAAAGGTGGCATCGGGCTGCGGCTCGAAATGGTAGCCCTTTACGGTATAGGTGCCGTCACTTAAAACAGCAGTGCCGTCAAGCACCTCGCCGTAAGTGGCGGTTTTATTGTAAACATCGGTATAAGATTGAATGGTTTCGTTATCAATCTCTGTCTTGCCGGTGGGGTCAAGCATCTTGTGGTACACATTCATATTGAAGGAGGTGTAGCGCAGGTTTCTCATCGCTGCCGCAAGATTATTGACAATTGTCTCCACATCGGTTTGCTTTTCGGGTAAAGCGGAAGCAGAGGAGGTATCGACCGCTGTGGCGGCTGCAAGCTCATTGCCGACCGCTTCGCTCTCGTTGACAAACTGCCCTGCCGGTGCCACTGCTGCATAGCGCTCTAAAATTTGTACAAGCGCGCTGAAATCGATATTCCAATATTCATAAGTATGCTCGAAGGTGCCCTTGCTTGTTAAGGTCGGCATAGCAGACTCGGAGTGCTTATTGCAGCTGTCTGCATAATCCGATTTGAAGCGCAGCACATTGGAAGCGCCGGTTTCAAACAAGTAGTAATCCACCGAGGTTTCCTCGATAGCAGTACCGATATCGCCGGTGTGCTTGTTGTGAATCAGGGAATATGTACCGTTGGCAGTGTTATTTAAAATGGAGTTATATGCTGTCGTAAATGCCGATTGAGCCTGGTTGATTTTGTACTGAGAGGTAACATCGGTACCGAGCGCAATCTGTGTATCCTTCAAGGTAGAAGAGCCCATGGAGGTATACTCCGACCATTTGCCGGCATTGTAGTAGCAAGAAAGCAGATTGCCGCGCGCATTCAGGGTATTTCTCAAGCTGTTCTTGGAATAGGCATAGATATAAAGGTTTGAATTCAAATAAGCCGAATTGTCAACACCTTTATCTAACAGGAAATCCAAGCCGTTATCATTATCCTGGTCGCCGTCAAAATAAATCTCCGCCGGCGAATCCTTGGTATTGGAGCCTTTAAAAATCGTGCCGTAGAACGGGATATTTTTACCGCCGTTAATTTTAATATTGATCTTCTCACAATACCTGCTGGTATGAGCAGAGGCGGCAGCGCCGGTCGAGAAGCCGAAGGTGCCGGCGCTCTCATAATCACCGCACTGAACGTAGTAACCGGCATCGCCCTCATCCGGTTGGAAATAATAATCCTTATAGTCGTTTTTCGGCTCTGCATAGAACCCTAAGCCTGCCGATTGATAAGTCGGGTATTTATCGGTATCAATGTAGAAATTCGCCTTTAGATAGGACATATTGCCATCGGCTTTAGAGCTGATTTTATCTAAAACACCGGCGCTGTTGATGTACTTTACATAAACCTTGTTGGTATAACTCGGCCAAGTATTGGAATCCTCCATGGTTACATCCGGAGTGGTGGTTTTATTGTAGATAAACGGAATGGTTGCA
>ONWY01000147.1 GCA_900321665.1 uncultured Eubacteriales bacterium | reverse complement strand
AAAAGCGATAGATGCCGTCTGTATCCTTTTTGGCATTGCGCATAACCGCACGCGCGGATAGTTCATAAATTAAATGTTTCATAATATCTCCTTATGAAGGGTATTCTATCACAAAAACATATCCTTTTCAATATATGAATACTGCTCCCACATTTTTTAGGAAGTACAGTATATCTTTACGGAAAGGAGGTAATTTTTCGTAGCACTGCTACACCTAAATGTTAAATGATTAAAGAATAGGAGGTTAAAAACATGAAAACATTTAACGATTTTAAAATCATCGGCATTGACCATGGGTACGGGAATATGAAAACCGCCAACCATTGCTTTAAAACCGGCATTGCGGGGTTTGATGAGGAGCCGCTCTTTACCAGAAATATGTTGATTTATGACGGCAGGTATTACCTGATTGGTGAAGAGCACAAGGAGTTTCTTGCCGAAAAAGATGCCGATAATGACTACTATTGCCTGACATTGGTAGCCATTGCAAAAGAATTAAGAACAGCCGGATTGAGCGAAGCGAACATTATCATCGCCGCCGGGTTGCCTTTGACTTGGACAAGCGGACAAAAGAAAGCGTTTCGGGAATACCTGCTCCAAAAGGATGAAGTGGAGTTTATCTATCAGAATATCCGCTACCACATCCATATTGCGGATGTAAAGGTATATCCGCAGGGATATTCCGCTGTGGCACCCTTTGCTTCTTCACTGAAAGGATTGTGCCTGCTGGCAGACATCGGCAACGGCACCATGAACACGCTTTACCTTGCCAACGGCAGACCGCAAAGCGGCAAGATGTTCACGGAGAAATTCGGTACTCACCAATGCACTCTTGCGATTCGCGAGGGGTTTATGCGGAAGACAAGGCGGGAATTAAATGAGATTATCATTGATGAAATTCTCTGCAACGGCACAGCCGATATTCCGAAAGACGATTTGCATATCATCACCGCTATCGCCGAAAACTATGTAAAGGAAATCTTTGCAAGATTGCGTGAACACGGCTATGATGAAAACACCATGCATCTCATTGTCACCGGTGGCGGCGGATGCCTTCTCAAGCACTTCGGGAACATCAACCAAAGCAAAGTGACATTTGTGAAGGATATTTGTGCAGCGGCAAAAGGGTATGAATATCTTGCAGATGTTTATCTGAGGGCAGAGGCGAAAAATGAAGGGCGTGTATAAAATGACGGTGCGTTTTGACTTGAACAACGAGCGTGAACGCGCTATTGCAAAATACATGCAAAAGCTCGATGTGAAGCAGCACCAATCTCGCAATCATTTTACAATAGAGGCACTTGCGGAATATATTGATTTACAGTCTATCCCCCGTGAACAACACGAGAAAGACATCCGAAGTATTATTCGTGAGGAAATGCACTCTTGCTTTGCAGAAGTAAACTTCGTTCCGCAGCCTTTATCAGGGGCACCGACACTAACCGCAAAACAGCAAGAAGAAGCCGAACAAAACATTTTGGATGACCTTAAGATGTTCGATTGACGGCACGATGCCAGCAAATATTGTAAAGAATATTCGGATTGACGGCAAAGTGCCGTCATACAAAAACAAAAGTGTGTTCGGGAGTAAAAGGCTCCGTAAAGCAGTATCAACAGGGTTGAATATGACAAAAGAATAGGTATGAGGCAGAGAGAAAATGAAGGTAAACTCCTTTGTTTTCCTGTCTCATACCGTAGCAAGCAGGGCAAAAATATATATTTTTGCCACACACTGCAAGGCATTGTGTATGCTTTTAGGGGAATACTTCCCCTAAGACCCTTTGAAACAGTGCTTTCATAAACAATTGTTTGACAAATACACTCATTGGGTGTATTATATAAACGAGGTGATAACTATGACAATTCGTGATATGAGAACCCGGCTCGGTGTTACACAGAGCGAATTTGCCGCTCGCTATCATATTCCGTTTCGCACCATTCAGAATTGGGAAACGGGATTACGCAAGCCGCCTGAATATATTGTGAAACTGCTTGAAGGCAGAATTAAGGAAGATTTAGTGAACCGCAAGACCGCTATTCTTCCCAATTATGATACACACAAGCCGGACCTTCCGAAGAGAAGCGACTATGTTGGTTCTCTTGCATGGCTTAGGGCTGTCCGTGATAAGCTTGGGGATAGTGTTGTGTTTGCGCTGGATGAAGCATTAATGTGCCAAGGCAGCTTTGGCGGTCGCAGTGATGAATATATTGTCTGGGTTTACGGCGATGATTCCGCAGCTCGCTATAACGGGGTTGTTGTACTCGGCAACACAATAAGTCCTTTCTGTATTAAGGAAAAGAATGGACTTAAGTTCACCGAATTCAACCGCACATTGTCCGATGCACTTGCCAATGAAGATATTTTGGATATGCAGGGTATTACGGAAGCGGTCAGCCGCTACTATTATTCTAATAACGAGAGCTTCAATGGGATTTCTGTTGCTCCCGAATATCAAGACAGGTTTGACAGACTTGCTAATGAAGCGATAGATTATTATTCCAATTAGGAGGGATACTTGTGAATATTACAGCAGAAGAAAAACTGATGTATCAAGTGATGAAAGCAATATATGAAAGTTCTATTCCGATTAATTTCAAAGGCTCAATGGTACTCAAAGCATGCTTGATGGAAGCGGGGTACACCGAGCAAACACGCCACACGGTTGATATTGACGCCAACTGGAATTCAGAAACGCCGCCGACAGCAGAGCAAATGGTGGAATCACTCCAAAATGCGCTTAACAAAGGCGGTGTTGATTTGGATGTTCGTCTTTACAGAATGTATGGGAAAGGTCGTTCCGCAGGTTTTGAGCTTGTCGACAAAGAAACCGAGGAAGCCATCTTTTCAATGGACATTGATGTAAATCGCCCAATGCCGCAAACAAAAATTTATGAAATTGAAGGATTTTGTTTTTGCGGTGTTGCGCCCGTTCAAATGATTGCCGACAAGCTTGCCGTCATTTCATCAGACAAGGTATTTCGCAGAATTAAAGATGTTGTGGATATGTATTATATCTCAAAGGTGTTTGAGTTTAACGCCCATGATGTTCTTGATGCCTTGCGCAGAAGTCAAAGAACATTAGGCGACTATCACGGTTTTCTTCGCAGAGAGGATGAATTAAAGCACTCTTATGAAAAATTTCGATTTACAGGAGATGTGAACAAGCCGCCGTTTGAAGAAGTATATGATACTGTACTAATGTTTATCAAAGACCTGCTTCCCTAAAAACTAAAAAACAAATACACGAACGAGCCGACAGTGTACTGCTGTCGGCTTAATTTATTGAAAGGAGAGATAATTGAAAAGCAAACAAGTTGGACTGTACCTTACAGTCACCGCCGCCGAGAAGCGGCGCATCAAAAAGAATGCCGCATTGTGCGGCTTGAAACAAAGCGAATATATTCGCGGGAGGGCATTGGGCTATGCACCGAAAGCGGTGCCGCCGGATGCCTTTTATCATTTCTGCGAGAAGGTAGATGCCTTGTGTGAAAAGCCTTTCTCGTCGCAGGTGAATGAAAAAGCACTCTCACTATTGGAGGAAATGGAAAGCACCTATATCACTTCGGAAAAGGAGGCGGTGCAAGAATGGCAACCACCGGTTTCTGGCCCGTAAAGGGCAGACTAAAAGAAGTGTTGGCGTATGCTCAAAATCCCGACAAAACCACCGATGCAAAATATTTAGATGATGACCTGCGTGCCGCTATTACCTATGCCGAAAACAGCAGTAAAACCGATGAACAGATGTATGTGTCCGGTATCAACTGTTCCAAACACCGCGCCTATGAAGAAATGTATGCGGTGAAGCGAAAGTTTCATGAAAGCGGCAAGGTTATTGCCTATCACGGTTATCAGAGTTTTGAGGCGGGAGAGGTCACCCCCGAAGAAGCTCACGAAATCGGGAAAGAAACAGCGAGAAGAATGTGGGGTGACAGGTTTCAGGTACTTGTTACCACACACCTTAATACCAATAATCTGCACAACCATTTTGTAATTAACGCCACCTCTTTCAAAGACGGCAAGAAATACCGCAACAAAATCGGCGACCATATGGAACTGCGCAAAGTGTCCGATGCCATTTGCCGAGAACATGGAAAATCCGTTTTGGAGAACGCACCGTTTTACGGCGGTCAAAAGAAAGACTATTGGCTTAAACAAAGCGGTCAGCTTTCTCACAGAGAAATGCTGCGCAAGGATATTGAA
>ONWY01000163.1 GCA_900321665.1 uncultured Eubacteriales bacterium | reverse complement strand
AGGTGATAAGAATGAAACGGATGAAGTTTTTCAAAAAGACGATATCGTTTGCCCTATCCTTGAGCATGCTCTTTTCTTTGATGGTGTGGAGCGTGCCGGCGGCAAACGCTGTCACGGGTCCCGCCTCAAGCTATGGAAATACAGTGCCTTCCAATAACCAACCCACCGCCGATAATCAGGCAAAATACCGTGTCAGGCTCTGTATTCATGAGGATGACGGCTTCGATAAATCCATTCATGACAACGCAACTTATGTTGCCGGTGTCAGCTACGGCTTGAATAATTCCAGGCGCAATTTAAACGGTACCTCGACTGCGGATGATGCAGGCAACTATTGGTGCGAGTATGCCAAGATAGTTTATAAAGATTTTAACGGCACAGGCACAGAGGGTGCGGTGTGGTTTAATTTAGGCGATAAGGATGAGCACGGAAGAAGCGATATTATCAGCTCAGGCGGGCAGGATTACGGCTATTTCCCGTCGGATGACGGTGTGGTTATCAGCGGCTTTCCGACTTCCTTCACCACGCGCTATTATGAAAAGGGTAACGGCTCCGGCGGTTACACAGTGTATTTGCAGGTGGCGGTTTGGAACTCTTCAAGCGGCTGGGAATGGAGCGAAGGCACCTGCACCGGTACGGGCTTTCTCGGCATCGGCGGTTGGAGTGAGGATAATGCCGGCGGTGTGATTACCGGCTCGACCGGGAGCATTTCCACCTCCACACAGGGCACAGAGCTGCTGCTCTCTAAAACGATTAGCGACAGCTCCAAGTACCCGAAAGCGCAGGCAAGCTCCGTTGCGTGCAGTTACGATGTATCAAGCATCAGCTGTCCCTCAAAAGCCGGTGCTGTCAGGAACTATGCCACCTTGCAATTTAATTCACCCACCGACCAATACGGTGCGGTGATGGCGGCAAGAATTACCACCGATTGCTCCGAGAGTGCAAGCGGTATTACCCAAAGTGCCAAGGTCACTTACATTGCCTATGCGGCAAATCTTGCGGGCAGTGTCAACAGCCAAACCATCAAGACCACGGTTACCTGGCCGCAATATTTGACCACGCAGCGGGCGTCCGCACAAACCGAGCTGACAGTCAACGATGCGGTTTATGAAGTGAAGTGGCAAAACGATAAGGGCGAGGAAATTGCTTCCGATACCTATTCCTTCGGTGACACACCGGCAAGGAATGTACCCGAGAAGCAGATAGATACCTACCATTACTTAAACCCGCAGTGGGACCATGATTATGAGCCCGTAAGCGCCGCTTCCAATAATACCTATACCGCGCAGTATACGGCGGTGCCGCATCACTACATAGAGTACACCTCGCTCAACGATGTCTTTCACCGCTGCAAGTGCGATGCGGACAGCGCGCATGTGCATTATGATACCTTTGAGCATACGATAGAGGATACAACCGTTGCACCGAGCTGCACCGAAAAAGGCTATGTGCGCCATGCCTGCACACAGTGCGGTTATTATTATGATTCCGATGTGGTACCTGCGCTCTCGCATCAGTGGGATGAGGGTGTGGTAACCACAGCGCCGCAGTGCGAAATCAGCGGTATTAAAACCTTCACCTGCCTGCGCTGCGGTCAAACAAAAACGCAGGCGGTCAGTGCGCTGGAGCATCAGCCTGTGTTAAAGCAGGTGGCACCGAGCGATAAGGTAGCCGGCGGCGTCTACTACGGGTGCGAGAATTGTGATAAATGTTGGGCTGCGCAATACAACGAGACAACCGGCAAATACACCATTCCCGATGAAACACCTTTTGAGGATGCGCAGCAGGCGCTTGCCGATTCCGACCTCTTGCCGGCACCGTATTTCAACATCTTTTCCGATGAAGCGTTGGGGTATGATTATGCGTTGCGAGGTGCTTCTCTCAAATATCTCTACTATAAAACACCCGATTATCAACCGATGCGCTTCACCGCCTCCGTGAAATTGCCGGAGGGTGTCGGCTTTGAAATCGGCGGCGAGGGCAATAAGATTGCGGATATCGGCTTTGTTTACTCGCAATCGAGCTTGATTGGCGATTTAGATGCGCTCGCACTCGGTAAAGAAAATGTATACAGCATGAGTGTGAAAGAGAAAAACTCCGCCGCCGTGTATGACGGCACAAATTGGGGCGGTGTGAGCAAGCACGAGGGTGCCGACGGTACCCACCTGACCTTTAATTTGGTGGTGAATGTAAAGCCCGAGAATTGGAGTAAGGATTACTGCGCGAGAGCCTATGTGAAGTACAATTACAACGGCTTTGAATACACGGTGTATGATGAAGCGTTTTCCGCAAGGAGCGTGGCATACATCGCCCGGCAGGTGGTCGACAGCGCGAGTGAATCTCCCGCGGCAAAAGACTATTGCCAAAGTGTGATTTTGGACAATTTAGAGCACTTGGGCTAAGTGAAACAATGTAACAAAAAAAGCTCAACTTTCATTCAAGAAAGTTGAGCTTTTTCGCTATCAGAATCAGTCGCTTAAAATAATGTTTTGCATATAGGTATTCGCTTGATTTTCCATTTTATCATCCAGTGGTGCGAGCGCAGTAAAATCAGGGTATTTTTGCTTCAGTGCCTGTTCCAATATGGTATCGCACAGCTGCGGGTTTTTGGGGAGCAGAGGACCGTGCAGGTAGGTGGCAAATACATTTTTGTAGCGCACGCCCTCGGCACCGCTTTCACCGGTGTTGCCGAAGCCCTTTACCACTTTGCCAAGCGGGGTGTGGGAGCCGATATAAGTTCTGCCGCCGTGGTTTTCAAAGCCGACAATCGGCTGTGCAATGCTCTCGCTTTGGAGCACGATGTTGCCAATCAAGCGCGGGGAGCCGTGCTCGGTATAAATATCCAAAATATCCAAGCCCTCGATTTTTTCATCGGGCAGGGCATAGTATTTGCCAAGCAGCTGGTAGCCGCCGCAAACAGCGACAAGCACACCGCCTCTTTCCACATATGCCTTGAGCTTATCCTTATATTGTAAGAGCGCGGAGCAGACAATTTTTTGCTCTCTGTCGGAGCCGCCGCCCAAAAAGATGATGTCGACCTTCTCAAAATCCAAAAATCGCTCATCAAAGGTGCACCGTGTCAGCTCGCAGGCAATGCCGCGCCATTCCAAGCGCTTTTGCATGCAGGCGATGTTGCCCTTATCACCGTAAAGATTCAGTAAATCCGGGAACATGTGCAGGATATGAATCGATTGAGGCATTATAGCTCACCTCCGTACTGCTTTTTGAGCGCGAGCATGACATCCTCGGTGGTGTACATGGCGCTGTAGTTGACTAAGATATAAACAACCTCGGTGTCGGTTTCAAGTGCGCTTTCAATCGCTTCCTTCATGCTTTCGGTGACAGTATCCACCTTCACATCGCTGTATTTAAAGCGCAGGGAAATATCATACAGGCGGATGCCGGTGCAGGTGAGGGTGCCGAGAGAATCGGTCTTGATTTTTTCAAAATCCACATCCCACAGCCAGGAAACATCCTTACCGTCGTTCGCATTGTCATTAATGGCAATAATAACATCCTTTTTGCGCGGGTCGGTCAGCACCGTGCCGATTGCCTGGTTGAAGCCTGCCGGGTTTTTGGCAAGGTTTAAAATAACAGGCTTGCCCTTGAGGATGATTTCCTCCATTCTGCCGATTTGCGGCTTGTAGCTTTTTAACAGCTGCGCAAAATTATCGGTCGGAATGGAAAACGCTTGCAGTGCGGCATACACCGCAATCATATTGTAAATGTTGTAAAAGCCCTTGTAATTGAGCTGCATCGGCTTGCCGTTGATGCAAAAGGCGATGGTATCCGAGAGCTTCACATCGGTTGCATTGACCTCGGGCACAGGGCGCTTGAAGGAGCACTTGGTGCATTCGTAATCACCTAATTGCGAGTAGTGATAGTAGTTATACCACTGCTTGCCGCCGCATATCGGGCAAAATCTGCCTTCCTTG
>ONWY01000207.1 GCA_900321665.1 uncultured Eubacteriales bacterium | reverse complement strand
GGTGTGCTTTTTCAATTTCATCAAATAGCACCACGCAATAGGGCTTTTTGCGTACCTTTTCCGTCAATTGCCCGCCTTCCTCAAAACCAACATAGCCGGGCGGTGAACCGATTAGCCTCGATACCGCGTGCTTTTCCATATATTCGCTCATGTCGACTGTAAATAAAAAATCCTCGCCGCCGAATACGCTTTTTGCAATCGCTTTTGAAAGCGCCGTTTTGCCGACCCCGCTCGAGCCGATAAACATAAAAGAGCCCATCGGGCGGTTTGCCGAGGAAAGCCCGAGCCGCGAGCGGCGAATCGCCTTTGCCACTGCCGCAACCGCCTCCGGCTGACCGACAATGTGCTGCGCCAGCTCCTCCTCCAAGCGACTCAGGCGCAGGCTTTCATCCTCATCCATGCGCGCAAGCGGCACCCCTGTCCACTGCGAAACAATTTTGGCAATGTCATTCGCATCTACCACAGTGCCCGCCGCATTGCCCTCGCCTCTCAAAATTTTGGTTTCACTCGCCGCTTCATCGATTAAATCAATCGCTTTGTCCGGCAAAAACCTGTCGGTAATATAGCGCTTGGAAAGCTCCACCGCGCTTTCAAGTGCCGCCGGCGTGTATTCCACCGTGTGGTGCTTTTCGTAGTACGGCTTCACACCCTCTAAGATTTTGAGTGTTTGCGCCGCGCTCGGCTCCTCTACCAAAATCGGCTGGAAGCGCCTTTCGAGTGCGCTGTCTTTTTCGATATTTTTGGTATATTCCTCTATCGTGGTTGCGCCGATAACCTGAATTTCTCCCCTGGCAAGCGCCGGCTTGAGGATATTCGCCGCGTCTACCGCGCCCTCTGCCGAGCCGGTGCCAATCAGGTTGTGCACCTCGTCAATAAATAATATCACATTGCCCAAGCGACTTGTTTCGGCAATAATCGCTTTCACTCTCTCTTCAAAATCGCCGCGGTATTTTGTGCCTGCCACAATGCCGGTCAAGTCCAAAGAGATAATTTTTTTGTCGGCAAGCGCTGCCGGCACCTGCGCTTTGGCAATCATCAGTGCAAGCCCTTCCGCAATCGCGGTTTTGCCGACACCCGGTTCACCGATTAAGCAGGGGTTATTTTTGGTCTTGCGCGCCAGCACCCGCAGGGCTCTGCGCACCTCCTTTTCCCTGCCAATGAGCGGCTCGATTTGCCCGAGCGCTGCAAGGTCTGTTAAATCCCTGCCGTACTTGTTCAGCAGGTAATTGGATTTTGAGCTGCTCTTGCGCTTTGGCGAAGCGGAAGGTGCGGAGCCGAGCAGGTCGCCGACAATGGAAGCGGGCGAAATTTGCAGCTCGCGCAGCAGGCGCAGCGCCATGCAATCGTTCTCGTGCAAAATCGCAAGCAGCAGGTGCTCCGTTCCGACCGTGTTTTTGTAGGTTCCCATGGACTTCGAGCGCGCATTTTCAATAATGCTTGCCGCGCGCGGTGTAATGTCCTTATTGCTCAGCCTTGTTGCACTGCCGATGCCGATGCTCGCTTTGATAGCGCTCTTGAGCACCGCCGCACTCAGTCCCTTAGCGCTCAGCTCTGCCGCCGCCACACCGGAGCCCTCGCACACAAGCCCCAATAGTATGTGCTCGCTACCGATATATGTGTGCCCCATGTTTTGGGCATTCTCCACCGCCAAATTCAGCGCCTTGTTGGCACCTGCGGTAAAATGCTCGTAAGAAAACACAAAAGCCCCCCTTTTTGTTAAATAGCATAGGGCACAAGGATTTTCCCTTGTGCCCTTATAGTATATGACAAATTGAGGTTGTTTTATTCTGTGTTTGCCGATTTATTGTTTGGTGGTCGGCTGTGTGCTCGCCTGTTCGGTAGTGGACTGTGCTTCGCCGTAAACCGAGAGCACCACCTCCGTGCCATAGGTATAGGTTGCGCCGGCATCCTTGGACATTTGATTGACCACGCCCTTCGGCTTTGTGCCGTCGTTATCCACATAAATCACCGTCACATCAAAGCCCAATTTTTCGAGTGTTTTGACCGCGTCCTCTTCCTTCATCTGCGTCACATCCGGCAGCTGCACATCCGGCCTGCCGATGCAGACATCCAAGATGATTTGCGTGCCTTTGTTCACGCTCTCGCCCGCGGCGATCGATTGCCCGCAGATATGGTTAATTTCGGCGTTCAAATCCGTCTTTTCTTCAAAGACAATGTAAAAATCCTCGTTCCAAATCACATTGGATTTGATTTGCTCCTTGGTCATGTTCGAGCTCACAAAGTTCGGTACATTGACCATTTCTTCGCTCGTCGTGTGCTCTGCCGCCGGTGCGGTAGAGGTAATACCGAGCAGTGAATATGTCTGCTCCTTAAAAACAGTCAGCGCAAGTGCCGCAGCCGCAGCCAATATCACCAGCACAAGCAATACCGCAATGAGCGCGCCGTGGTTCTTTTTCTTTGGCTCCTCCGGCTCCTCGGGCGGCTGCTCACCTTCGTCGGTCTCCACCGCTTCTGCAATGCGTTCTCTGACACCGTTAAGCTGGTTTTGCAGGGATATCAGCGAGCGCGTGCGCAGCTTGGAATTTACCCGCAGCCCGCGCCAAACCGCTTCCAAAACATAATCCGGGGTGCTTTGCTTCACCTCGTCGGGAACGGCAATGGTTTCATCATTAATGCGCTGCGGCGCTTCGGGTAAGGTGTTACCCGTCAGCGAGCGGTAAATCAGTGCCGAAAAGGCATACACATCGCTCCACGGGCCGATGGTTTCGCTCTCCGAATATTGCTCGAGTGCTGCAAACCCGGGAGAAATCGCTGTCGGCAAAACCTCGCCCACCGTGCGCACCTCGGGAATGCTGAATTGGAACAGCCTGACCCTGCCGTCTTTGCAAATGCGCAGGGAATTCGGCGAAAGGCAGCCGTGCACAATGCCCGCCTTGTGCAGCTCCGATAAGGTAGAGATAAGCGGCATAAACAAGCGCTTTACCTCTTCCCACGGTAATCTGCCGGAGGGCTGTGCCGCCAAATAATCTCTGTATGTAATGGTTTCGATATACTCGCTAATCACATAAACCGTGCCGTAGTCCTCCACAATGTCGTAAACCGTCATAATGCCGGTCAACTCGCGCATTCTGGCAATACCGCGCCACATATTTAAAAACTCTTCTTTGCAAATTTCAAAGTTTTCGGCATCCCTCAACTGCGGTTTGATACCGTAGTCCGCTTGCCTTGTGATGAGATTTGCCGGTAAAAATTCTCTGATAATAATCGGGGATTCACTGCGCACATCGTAGCCCAAGTAGGTTGC
>ONWY01000145.1 GCA_900321665.1 uncultured Eubacteriales bacterium | reverse complement strand
TATGTGAGCAAATAAGAGAACAATGGCATCGCCATCTTTCTCTTATTTGCTCACATATTTGGAAGCACGCGACTTTAGTCGTGTGAGGCTTCACAGCAAGAAAAGAATAACGCTAAGAGGTGCTTTGTTATGGAAAAAATCATTAAATTATTGGATGCGCATCCCGGGATGTCTTTAGAGGATATTGCAATCATGCTCGGTATGGAGCCGGAGCAGGCAGCAGCCAAGATGGATGAGTTGAGAAAACAGCAAATTTATATGGGCGAGAAAGCCATTATCAATTGGGATAAATTAGAGGAGGGCAATCATGTGTGCGCATTTATCGATGTGCAGGTCCAGCCCAAGCTCGGCAAGGGCTTTGATGAGGTCGCCGATAAAATGAGTGCGATTCCTGCCGTGGAATGCTGCTATTTGATGAGCGGCGGATATGATATTTCCATTAAAATGAAAGGAAAATCCTTCCAGGAAATTGCGCTGTTTGTGGCAAGAAACCTGTCGGCAATTGAAGGGGTCATTTCCACAAGAACACACTTTATCTTAAAGCGCTATAAGGAAGACGGCATTTTGATGGATACGCCCGAAAAAGATGACAGAGGAAATATTTCGTTATGATGAATTATGAAAAGCTCTTAAATCAGGAATTGTTGAATGTCAAGCCTTCGGGGATTCGCAAATTTTTTGATTTGGCAGAGCAGATGGAAAATGTGATTTCCCTTGGTGTCGGCGAGCCGGATTTTTTAACACCCTGGCATGTCAGGCGCGCAGCGGTCAAAAGCTTGGATAACGGAAAAACCCGTTATACCGCTAATGCCGGCTTATTGGCACTGCGAAAGGAAATTTGTACATACACAAAATCGCATTTTCATTTAGATTATGATTATAACAGTGAAGTGGTAGTTACCGTAGGCGGCAGTGAGGGTATTGATTTGTTTATTCGCGCCGTTACAAACCCCGGTGATGAAATTATTGTGCCCGAGCCGAGCTTTGTGTGTTACCAACCGATTGTGCGCGTTTGCGGGGCAGTACCCGTGCCGCTTGTGACCAAAGCGGAAGATAAGTTTAAGGTCACGGCGCAGGCGTTAAAGGCTGCCATCACTCCCAAAACAAAAGCGGTGGTTTTGCCGTATCCCAATAACCCGACAGGCGCCATTATGGAGCGCGATGAGCTCGAGGAACTTGCGGCAGTACTAAGAGGAACCGATATTTTGGTGATATCGGATGAAATATATGCTTCTTTAACCTATGAAGGCAAGGAGCATGTTTCCATTGCTTCATTACCCGATATGCGCGAGAGAACCGTTGTCATTAACGGCTTTTCAAAAGCCTTTTCCATGACCGGCTGGCGCCTCGGCTATGCTTTAGGACCGCAACCGATTATCAAGCAAATGACCAAATTGCACCAATTTGCCATTATGTCTGCACCCACCACCTCGCAATATGCTGCGATTGATGCGCTGCAACACGGTGATGAGGATACCGAAAAAATGAAAGCCGAGTATGATTACCGCAGGCGGTATATTGTCAACGGGTTCAATAAAATGGGCTTGCATTGCTTCAATCCCGAGGGCGCTTTTTATTGCTTCCCCTCCATTCAATCCACGGGACTGAGCTCGGATGAATTTTGCGAAAGATTATTAAAAGAAAAAAATGTAGCAGTGGTGCCTGGCACCGCTTTTGGCGCAAGCGGCGAGGGCTTTATCAGAGTCAGCTACTGCTATTCCATTGAGCATATCAAAACCGCTCTTGGCAGAATTAAAGATTTTCTCGGAGAATTAAACCATGAAAGTGAAAGCATGTGCAAAGATTAATTTAATGCTGGATATTTTAGGCAGGCGGGATAACGGCTATCACGATTTGTATATGCTGATGCAGTCTGTCAGCCTGTGCGATGAGGTAACGGTCGATAAAGCGCCTGATATTACCATCAGCTGTACCGACCCGAAAATTCCGACAGATGCGCACAATATTGCCTATAAAGCGGCACAGGCTTTTTTTGAAGCAACCGGCATTTCCGGCGGTGCACGCATCCATATTCAAAAAAATATTCCCTCTCAAGCAGGGCTTGCCGGCGGCAGTGCCGATGGCGCTGCGGTGATTGTGGCTTTGGATGCATTGTATAAGACAGAGATGCACTATTACGAGCTTTGTGCCATTGGGGCAAAGGTAGGTGCCGATGTGCCCTTTTGCATTGTCGGAAAAACGAGAATATGCAGGGGAATCGGCGATAAAATGGAGCTCATCCGCCCGATTGAGGATTGCCACATTGTCATCGTGAAGCCCCATAAAGATGTTTCTACCGCGGAAGCCTATGCCGAGTATGATAAAATCGGCTGGCGCAGAAAGCCTGACCAGAAGGGAATTGTGCGCGCGATTCAGTTTTCCGATTTAAAAGAAACCGCGCGCCTTTGTGAAAATGTATTCGAGCAGTTTATTGAGGTCGGCGAGCGCCCGGAGATTAAAGCGGTCATGCGCAAGCACGGTGCTCTCGGCTCCTGCATGAGCGGTAGCGGCCCCTCAATATTCGGTATTTTTGAAAGTGAACAGGCAGCACAGGCTGCGGCAACACAATTAAAAGAAAATTTTGAAGAAACCTTTGTTTGCACTCCGACCTATTACGGTTGCAAAATTATTGAAGAATAGGAATATTTTTCCATCTTGAAGCCGACACTGTCTGTGTCGGCTTTTTTATGTCACAAAGCCCAAAGAAAGGAAATACGGATTATGAAACTTAAAAAAATTGAAATCATTTTATGCTTGGCACTTGTTATATGTATTCTTTTTCATTTTGTATCGTTTGCGGGCAGCTGCGCATCGGTAAAAAAGGATGTGCTGCGACTGCATATTATCGCCAATTCCGATTCAAAAGAAGACCAGGCACTGAAGCTAAAGGTCAGAGATGCTGTCATCAAAAGCGGGCAAGTCTTGTTTGAGAGCGCTAAGTCGATTGAGCAAGCCAAACAAATGGCGCGCTTAAATTTAGAAAAAATTAAGCAAACCGCCGTGCATGAACTGCAAAAAAACCATTGTGCAGATTCCGTAACGGTCAGATTGACAAGCGCTTTTTTTGAAACACGGTATTATGATGGCTTTACCTTGCCTGCCGGTGAATATGAAGCGCTTCAAATCATCATCGGCAAGGGAGAAGGGCACAATTGGTGGTGCGTGATGTTTCCCGAGCTGTGTTTTGCCGCTGCCGGTGCTGTTGAAAAGACAGATGCGCTTAATGATGCCGAGAAAAAGCTCATTACCTCCAATCCGCACGTAGAGGTAAGATTTAAATGTGTGGAAATATACGAAAAAATTAAAAAAATATTGTAAAATTCATCTATTTTCCTATTGCAATTATTTTTATATAATATATAATAGAATTGGTGGAAAGCGATTTTCACTAATTTTGTAAAAAAGAGGATTTAGCACATGTCTTTAATTTTGGGGCACAGAGGCGCGAGTGCCTATGCGCCCGATAACACCAGAGCCGCATTTGAATTGGCTGTTCAGATGGGGGCTGACGGTGTCGAAACCGATATTCACCTGACCAAAGACGGTATACCCGTTATTCAGCATAACTATGAGATTGACCGCAATTCAAACGGCAAGGGTTATGTTGAGGAAATGACCTTTGAGGAATTGAAGCAATTTGACTTCGGCGCGTGGAAAGGCGAGCAATTCAAAGGGGAACGCATTATGTCCTTGGAGGAATGCATGGAGTTTGCCGAGAAAAATATGAAATTCATCAATTTGGAATTGAAGCAGACCATGCATGTCGATTCACCGATTGTCGAAAAGACCATCGAGCTTGTCAAAAAGTATCATATGCTTGACCGTGTGTTGC
The DNA here is from genome assembly GCA_900321665.1 of uncultured Eubacteriales bacterium. GTDB lineage: Bacteria > Bacillota > Clostridia > Oscillospirales > Acutalibacteraceae > RUG714. The sequence goes on along the minus strand of ONWY01000145.1, from coordinate 419 downwards.
TTTCAAGCTTCGACCATAAGCTGATGCAAAAAGCACAGCTGCAGTGCCCCGAGATACTGATTGGCGCACTGTATGATGAGTCGGAAGTAAAGCAAAACAATATTTCGGAAATTTTAAAGGACGCACCGCAGTATGTTGCCGATTTGGGCTTTGATTTTGCCAATCCCCATGTTGATTATTTATGTGAAGAGGGGATTGTCGATAAATTCACCGAAAAAGGCATTGGTGTGGCTGTTTGGACTGTGGATAAGCCGTATATAGCGCAACAGTGCTTTGAGCGCGGTGTAAAATGCGTGATTACCAATAAACCCGATGTTATCGTGAAAGCCATTCGAGCGGTTTGCGATTAATAAAAAAGAAGAGGTGTTGATATGAAAAAAATACTTAGTGTTATTTTAGTATGCATTATGCTTTTTTCA
>ONWY01000142.1 GCA_900321665.1 uncultured Eubacteriales bacterium | reverse complement strand
TTACCGGCACCGGTAGGACCGATAATAGCCACTTTCATACCGGGCTGCACTTTACAAGAGAAGTTTGTAATGGTGAGTTTGTTGGGGTCGTAGCCGAAGCATACATCTCTAAACTCAACCTCACCGCGAATGTGGCTGTGGTCGAGCTTCTGCTCCATACCGCTCTCATCGGGCAGCTCTTCCTGCTCGAGGAAGTTAAACACCCTGTTGCAAGCAGCGGAACCGAGCTGAATGGTGGAGCTGGCTTGACCGATTTGTGCAAGCGGCTCTTGGAAAAGAGATACATACACAATAAAGCCGGTGATAATACCGATATCGGAAATAGAGCCTTTTGCATAGAGCAGACCTGCTGTAATGAGCACTGCGGCATAAGTCATGTAGGATACAAAGTTCATAGCGGGCTCAATCATGCTGCCGTATGCCTGTGACTTATAAAGAATGCTGCCGAGCAGACTGTTCTTTTCTTTGAACGATTCTACCTTTTTGCCCTCGGCATTGAAAGCTTTAATAACCAGCTGACCGGAATAGTTTTCTTCAACGGTTGCGTTCACTTCACCGAGAACCTTTTGGTTCTTATCAAACAGCGGTAAAGCAAATTTGAAGGTAAGAGCGATGATAATAAGCATCACCGGCAAAGAGCAAAGCACGACAAGTGCCAACTGCCAGCTGGCGATGAACATCGCAATCAATACACCGACAAGCATAACACCGGACTGCACAAGCATGCTCACGGAGTTTTGCAAAGAGGTGCTGAGAGTATCTACATCGTTGGTGATAACGGAGAGGATATCACCGGTTTGCGTGGTATCAAAGTAATTCAGAGGCATTTTGTTAATTTTAGAAGAAATCTGTGCTCTGATATCCTTTGAGAACTTTTGAATGATCGTGTTGAGAATGAAACCGGACACGACACCGGTAATGAAAGCGCCGGCAATGTAAGCGACGAGCTTTAACGCGGTAGATGCTACATTTGCCATATCAAGCTGAATGACACCGTTCACTTCTCTGCCGATGGGTGAAATGGCATTTGTCAATGCACGAATGGTACCCGGTGTTAAAATGGTAAAGATAACGGATGCAATCAACAGAATAATGGAAAAGATGAAAGGACCGTAGTAAGGGCGGAAAGCCTTTACGAGACTGCCCATTTTGCTTGCTTCCTTTGCGGAAGTTTGGGTTTTTGTACTCATACTCCGATTTCCTCCTTTTCTTCTAATCCTAATTCTTCCTTGCTCAGCTGTGAAAGCGCGATTTCCTGATAAACCGGGCAATTTCTGACAAGGTCATAGTGCTTACCGATGCCGACCATCTTACCATGGTCTAACACAACGATTTGGTCAGCGTCCATAATGGTGCCGACACGCTGTGCGATAATCACTCTTGTGGTATCGGGAAGCTGCTCTGCGATACGGCCTCTGACAGTCTTATCGGTCTTGTAGTCAAGTGCCGAGAAGGAGTCGTCAAAGATTAAGATTTCAGGCTTTGCCGCAACCGCTCTTGCAATACAAAGTCTCTGCTTTTGACCGCCGGAGAAGTTGGAGCCGCCTTGTGCCACTTCGGAATCATAACCGTTTCTCTTCGCGGAAACGAAGCCGTCGGCATCCGCAATTTCAGCTGCCCAGCGCACATCCGAAAGGTCCATATCGGGATTGCTGAAAGCGATGTTTTCTTTAATATCGCCTTTAAACAGGAAGCCTCTTTGCGGTGCATAACCGATGCGGTCTCTCAAATCGCTTTGGAGCACATCCTTAACATTGACACCGTCCACAAGCACTTCACCTCTGGTGCAATCTGCCATACGCGGAATCATATTGATAATGGTGGTTTTACCGCTACCGGTAGCACCGATAAACGCGATGGTTTCGCCCTGCTTCACTTTGAAGGAAATATCGGATACCGCTTCTTTATCCGCACCGGGGTAAGCGAAGCCGACATTTTTAAATTCGATGGTACCGGATTCTTTAAATGCTACCGGCTTGTCAGTATCCAATACGGATACCTCGTGCTTAATCACTTCGTTAATACGCTTTGCACTGACGGAAGCTCTCGGCCAAATAACGATTAAAGTGATAATCAAAATAAATGACATGATGATTTGGCTGGCAAGCATGACAAAAGAGTTGGTTTTGGCAAATGCTTCGTTCGCTGCTTGTACATCAAAGCCATGAATGGCGTATGCGCTTGCCCACAGGATGGAAAGGGAAAGCCCCATCATTACCATCATCACAAGCGGTGTGAAGATAGCCAAAGCTCTACCAGTGAAAATTTGCACTTTGGTGAATTCGGTATTCACTTTTTCAAATTTGCCTTCCTGGTAGGTCTCTGCATTGAATGCTCTGACCACTCTTACGCCGGTAAGGTTTTCTCTGGAAGCGACGTTGAGCGCGTCAGTCAATTTCTGCACAATTTTAAACTTCGGTGTTACCATCAACAGTAAAACGACTACGGCAGCCACCAACACAAACAGCCAAATAGCGGTTACGGTTGTTAAAGAGCCGCTTGCATACTTGCTCATCAAGATGATGGACCACACCATGGTAACCGGCGCCATAAACGCGGTTTTTAAGAATGTGAGCCACGCAAGGTGCACGTTTTGCATATCGTTGGTGGTTCTGGTGATGAGAGATTCGGTAGAGAAAGAAGCAAAGTCTGCAATCGCAAATTCATTCACTCTTTCATACATTCTCTGTCTCATCCTTGTCACAACTCTACTTGCCGCAGAACTTGCAATGAAACGGATAATGACTTCAATAGCACCCATCAAAATAGCACAAATAATCATAAAGAATCCGTAATACAAGATTGGCTGCGTACCGTCCGTCCTGCTGTTCTGCACGGCAGCGGTCAGCAAACCGATGCAGCTGACGATGTTCATCATGAATGCGATTTGGAATAACGTCAGAACAAAAATTCCAAAGAAAGCTACCCAATCCTTCGCCTTCATGTTTTTGAAGATTAGTTTAAACATGACATCCCCTCTTCTAAAAATTTTTGCATATTTTAACGGCAAAACTGCCGTTAATCACATAATAATAATCCGATTTCAAGCGGCTTTTTGGGAATACCTTTATGCCGAAAATCGGAATATAAGCAAAAGTACCGGCGGCAACTTGAAACTGACAAAGTTCTCGCAGATATCTTTTTGTTGCGATGTGTACTCATCGCAACTTCATATAACATAAAACAGTCGCTGTTACGGCGCGTAAAAACACGCAAACCGTAAAAACAACATCCGGTGCAAAGCGAAACCTTGCATTAGCTCTTTTATTTTATAACATTTAGAAAAAAAAATCTATATATGTTTCCAGAATGGAAACCCCGAAATACAATTTTTTACATTATTTCAGGAGGTTATTGATGGAAATGAAGTTTTACAAATGCAAACACTGCGGCAACATCATTGCTGTTGTCAAGGCAAGCGGGGCGCCGATCTCCTGCTGCGGCGAAAAGATGACGGAGATCGTTCCGGGCACTGCTGACGCCGCCGTTGAAAAGCACGTTCCGGTCGTTGAGATCAAGGACGGTAAGGTGATCGTTACGGTCGGCGAGGTCGCTCACCCGATGGCTCCCGAGCATTATATCGAGTGGATCGCGATCAGCACCGATCAGGGCAATCAGCGCAAGATTCTGGAGCCCGGCGACAAGCCGATGGCTTGCTTCGCGCTGTGCGACGGCGAAAAATTCGAGGCGGCATACGCCTACTGCAATCTCCACGGACTGTGGAAAAAGTGATCGAATCTATCGCTGATCTCTGAATGATGCCGCCGATCATAACAGCGAAAACATATACGTTGTTCGGGTGATTATGCAAAAAAACTATTGACAATGGTTTTTTGTTATGCTATAGTATGAAATAATTTAACACATCAAACCGTTGAAGCGGAGATAACGGCGATGATGCCTGTACAGAGAACCCGCATTGCTGAGAGTCGGGTCAGAAACAAGTCGTCAAATGGACCGCTGAGGGCGCAGTCAAATGTGGCTTTTGTCACAGAGTATTCTGCGACGTTGCAGGCAGACGTCATTTGCCGGGGATATGCTGGTATCCCGCTAAGCGCACAGGTCATGCTGTGAAATCAAGGTGGCACCGCGGATAAGCTGTTATTCGTCCTTGGCAGAAGTTAATTCTGCCGAGGACGTTTTTGTTTTTAATTTTTGTAAACGGAGGGTCAAATATGAAAATACTGCCGGACTATTCTCAGGTCAAAGAGATCGCGGCATCGGCTCGATACAATGTCCTTCCGGTGAGCACGGAGATCCTGTCGGATTTCTCCACACCCATCGAAGCCATGAGGATCCTG
>ONWY01000287.1 GCA_900321665.1 uncultured Eubacteriales bacterium | reverse complement strand
TGAGATGGGAGTCAGATACATCGAAACCGATATAATGTATTAAAGCCAAAGGGGCTGTCCTGCCGGACAGCCCCTTATCTTATTAATGTCTGTAATCTGATTTACATGCAAAGCACTACATGTGTCAATTCATTGAGAAAACTATACCAAAATGCAATAGAAATATCTATAGATTAAATAGACAAAAAGGAGGGCGGCGCCCTCCTTAATTTTTTACTTATTTTGCAATCGCTTTATTGAAGAATTTCACCAAATCCTCGTAAACCGTCTGCCTGTCGGTCTCGTTATGAATTTCGTGGCGGTCATCCTTGTACAGGTTCATATCGGTTTTGGAGTGACCTGTTGCGCGCAGGTGTGCATACACCTCTTTGGGGCCTTTGCCATAGGCGCCGACCGGGTCCTCGTGACCGGCTGTAACCAAAATCGGCAGCTCCTTGGGAACGCGCTCGTACCAGCTCTTGTCGTTGACAAACATCAACAGCTTAAACATATCCATATAGCCCGCCACCGTAAACAAGAAGCCGCAAAGCGGGTCTGCAATGTAGGCATCCACAATCTCTGTGTCTTTGGTCAACCAATCAAAATTGGTTCTTTTCTCGGTTCTCTTGTTATAGGAGCCGAAAGCCATTTTATCAATAAAGGTGGATTTGTGCTGAGAGCCCTTTCTCTTTCTCTCGCTCTTTGCAAGCGTGTAGCCAATCTTCACTGCAGGGTTAGCACCGGCGGTACCGCAAAAAACTGCGCCTGCAAGCTTATCGGCATAAAACGCGGTGTATCTTCTCGCAATAAAAGAGCCCATAGAGTGACCGAACAAAATAATCGGTACTTCCGGAAATTCCTCCTTGAGCAAATCGGTTAAGATTGCTTCATCCTCAACTAAATGAACATCGCCATCCTCTTCGCCGAAATAGCCTTGGTTTTCCTCCTTGCCCTCGGGAATGGACTTGCCGTGACCCATATGGTCATCCACCACAAAGCTGAAGCCCTGCGCATTGAAATATTCCGCCATTTCGGCATATCTCTCGCCGTGCTCCGCCATGCCGTGAACCATTTGGATGATTGCCTTCGGCGCATCCACCAGCCACTCTCTGACAAAAATATCACCTAAGCCTGTGCTTGAGGGAAATGATGTTTCTTTATAAGCCATGATTCTATCTCCTTCAAAATCAATTGATTATTTTTATAACTAAATTATTCTGCTTCTTCCTCTTCTTCAGGCAATTCACTTGTGCAGTGCGGACAGCGTGTTGCCTCAATATCAATTTCACTCTTGCAGAAGGGGCAAACCTTGGTTGTCGGTTCCTTTTCTTCCTCGGCTGCCTTTTTCTTCTTGCCGATGGTAGCTGCTTTTCTGACTGCCTTAACAATTAAGAACACAATCAGCGCCATGATGATAAAGCTGATAATGGATGAAATGAAAGACCCGAATTCAATTACGGTGGCTTCATTACCGGGGATGATTTGAATTTGCAAAGCGCCGAGCTTGCCATCTGCCCCACCGCCGATGCAGTTCAAAATCGGGGTTAAAATCTTCTCCACCAAAGCGGTTACCACATCCTTGAAGGCACCGCCGATGATAACGCCGACTGCCAGGTCAATCACATTACCTTGGTCGATAAATTCTTTAAACTCTTTGATAAATTTTTTCATATCCTTTTCTCCTCCACATAATATAAATCAATTATACATCAATCAATTTTACTTTTCAATATTAAATTATAACTGCATGCTCTGCCAAAGCGATGTGTAAAGCCCCTTTTGCGCGAGCAGCTGCTCGTGGGTGCCGACCTCGACAATGTCGCCCTTGTCCATCACGAGGATGAGGTCACTGTCGGTTATGGTAGAAAGGCGGTGTGCAATCACAAAGCTTGTTTTCCCCTGCATTAAGGTGTGCAGCGCTTTTTGGATTCTGATTTCGGTCAGCGTATCCACACTCGAGGTCGCTTCATCGAGTATCAATATCGGCGGATTGAGCAAAATCGCCCTCGCGATGGTCAACAACTGCTTTTGCCCTGCAGAAAGTGCACCGCCTCCCTCGCCGAGAACGGTATCGTACCCCTGCGGCAGG
>ONWY01000140.1 GCA_900321665.1 uncultured Eubacteriales bacterium | reverse complement strand
CTTCATTTTTCTTTTTTCTTTCTTCTTTCTTCTTTAAAGGGCGTTAGCCCGCTAAATTCTAATTTAGCCACCACAAGGGTGGCATAAATTAGAATTTCAGCCACCCTCTCGGGTGGCTGAAAACTCACTCATTTTCCCTAATCTTTGCAAGCTGCTCGTGCATTTCGGCAAGCTTTTTCTTCGAGAGGTTATAACCGAAGAAGAGAATCACCGCCATCAGCGCAAGCATAATCGCCGGAATGATGGTTGAAATATCGTAGAGCTTCGAGAGCACATCGTCACCGAGCGCAATGCCCTGCTTTGAAAGCTCGCCATCGTAGTGAATGGCAGCGAGCAGTGCATTCAAGCCGACACCCGCGAGGGTTTGCCCGAGCTTGCGGGTGAAGGAGAAGAAGGCATACGCCATACCCTCCTCGCGCTTGCCGGTTCTCACCTCGTGGTAATCGATAACATCCATCACCAGCGCCCACACCTCGAGCACCAGGAAGGTCTGCCCCAAGCCCGAGAAGAAGGTAAGCGCCAAAAAGACATACACATTGTGCGCAAGCGATGTACCGCGCAGCAAAAACAGCACCAAGCTCGTGACGGCGGCAAATGCCATACCGACCGCGCACAGCTCCTTTTTGCCGAATTTTTTAATGAGCTTGTTCATCACCGGGATGAAAATCGCCATCGGCAAATAGGTACAAATTGTCACAAAAGCATACATACCGGGTTTGCCGAAATAGTCGGTAAAGAGATAAGTAAAGGTAGATTGATAGTAGAATTGGAACGCGATAAGTAACATCGAAGCGAGGCAAATCATCACAAAGGGTCTGTTTTTGACCAATGCCTTCAAGGTATCCATCGCCTTGTAGTTTTCATCCTTCGCCTTCTTTTGCGGCGCGATGCGCTCCTTGGTCAGCTTGTAGTGCAGGAAATAGACGCCGACCGAAACAACCGCGAGAATCAGCACGCACCAAAACAGCTTATTTTCATCAAGCGCTTGGATATTGGTGCCGTTGGCATATTTACCGGTCACGGTGTAAACAATCATCGGCAGGATGATGGTGCCGGGCAAGCCGCCCACACCGGCGCCGATGGAGCGCCACATCGACAGCGAGGAGCGCTCGAGCTCATCATCCGTCACAACGGAGGCAAGCGAGCCGTAAGGGATATTGACTGCGGTATACATCATGCCGTAAAGGATATAGGTGATGTATGCATAAATTAAGTATTTGGTTTCCGTCAACCCCGGAATTTTCAAAAACATCAGCGCGGCGCTAATCGCCAGCGGGATGGAGAAGCCTATAATCCACGGTCTGAACTGACCGGAGGGGCGCGGCTTGCGCGATTGGATGAAGGCACCCCACAGCGGGTCGTTGATAGCGTCCCAAATGCGGGCAATCAAAATCAGTACAACGATTTTGCCGGGGCTGATGCCGAGGGCATCGGTATAAAACTTGTTTTGGAAAGCGCCGATGAGCGAGAAGGTCAACAATCCGCCCATATCGCCTAAGGCATAGCCGATTTTGTCTTTGAGCTTAATGCCATGGGTCAATGCTGTTTGAGCCATAATCTCACCTTTCTTTTTTGTTTATTCTTCGCTTTGGAAGAAAAATTGCTGTGCACTCAGAGCCGCCGCGCCGATATATGTGCTCTTCTCGCTGAGCTCGCCGCGCACAATCTTATTATTTTTAAAGCTGTTGTTGTATCGCTCGCATTGGCGCGCAAGCTTCTCGACAATCTGCTCGTTTTCAAACATCTTGCCAAAGAGCACGATGGAGTCCGCATTGAGAATCGTCGCCGTATTGGTCAGCGCAAGGGCGACGGTATTAATCTTTTGCTCCAGAATGCGGATGATGGCTTCATCCTCGCTCGCCACAATTTCCTCCAGGCGCATGCCGCCGGTTTCCGCGGAGATTTCATCCGCCGAGGCGACGGTTTCCAAGCAACCGTACCTGCCGCAGCGGCAACGCTTGCCGGCAACATCGACAATATAGTGCCCGATTTCCGAGAGGGAATAATCGCTCTCCGGCAACAGCATGCCGCCTACAGCGACTGCGGAACCGATACCGCTGCCCCATTTAAAAAACAGAATATTGTCCGCATCGGCGGTATGGCCGTAAATCAGCTCTGCCAAGGCATATGCCTTTACATTGTTTTGCACCGCCACAGGCAGCTGCAGTGCCTCCTCGAGACCTTGTGCCAGCGCCTCGTTGTCCCAAATGCCGAAGGCATCCTTCTTCACCGAGCCGACAACGCACAAGCCGATGCCGATCAGCTTATCGCGGTAATCGGCACAGGTATCCAAAAAGTTTTTTGCGCGCTCAATAATCAGCTCCGTTTCCTCAAAAAACGGGAAGGTTTGCATCGCCACCAGCTTGCCGGCAACATCGCACAGCGAATAGGTCACGCTCTCGAGCTCTGCCGTGATGCCGAGGCTGAATTTGTCGGCACTTTTCAAGCTCAGCAATACCTCTTTCCTGCCGACTCTGTCATTCTCTTGCGCCGAAACGCCCAGCTCCTCAATCTTATCGCTGTCAATGAGCCGCTTTGTGATTTTGGAAACTGCCGCCGCTGTCAGATTGAGCTTGGCGGAAATCGCCTTGCGCGAAAGAATCCCCTCCGCGGAAAGCAGATACAGCAGTGCCGTATCGTTGTAAGACTTAATTTGCTTGGGATTAATACCGTGTTGCGCCATCTGTTTCACCTCTTTTTACTAATCTATAAATAGCGATACTCCGCTGTCAAACATCAGAAAATAGCTGAGTACCAAAAATACATTTTTGCTCATTTTTTTTGCAAGCTTCTCGCCGACTGCCAGCGCCAAAATCAACAGCGCCATGCAGATGGTCAGGTTCGGAATGATTTTAGGTGTAAAGTATCCGTCCTTTATATCCGCAAAGAGGATAATGCTGTTGAGCACAATCCACACCGCGGAAAGCGTTGCGCGAAAGCGCTTCGTATCCTTAATTTTTGCCGAAGCATAGGTCACCAGCAGCGGACCGCCGCAGACAAACAGCCCGTGAATCAGCCCCGCGCCGACAAGCAAAATAAACGACAAAATCTTGTGCAAATGCGCTTCCTTCTTCATAAAAAACATCACCGCATTGTAAACGGCAAACACAATCACCACAGAGCCTAAAATCTTGTGAATCCAATCGGGGTTGGCGGTGATGTAGGGCGAGATAAACATGCCCCCGCCGATACCGATGCTCATGATGACAATGATTTTAAAAAACTCCTTCTTTTCCACATCCTTGTAATGCGCTGCCAAAACGCCGATGGAGGCAGCAAGCCCCAGGACATTGAGTATCGGCTTCGCCGTCGCATAGCCGACAAGCATCAGCGAGAAGGGCATCGCCAGCACCGTTCCCGCAAAACCGGTAATGCATTGGATGATGTTGGAGAGAAAGATAACAAGATAAAATAAGAGCAGCTTTTCCATTTAGTATCTTTCCACCTTGATTTGCAGCAAGTCGGCAAGCACCTCAAGCTCGGCGGTGATATCGCCCATCGCCACCACAAAGTGCGGCTCCCAGCCGGCTTTCACCGAGCGCTCGATAATTTGCGCCGCGTCAGTTTCGGTTTTGACCACCAGCGAGGTTCCCAAAAACTGCTTGGGCTTGTCGAGCACCTCGCCGCCGGCGATGAACAAGCGGAAATTGCCCGCCGCATCCTTGCCGAAGCGGAAGATGGTCGCTGCAGGCTCCGCCTTGCAGCCAAACTCTAAGGTCGGACCGATTTTGCGGTTGCAGTGCACCCCTGCCTGTGCGCCGGTATCCTCTCTCGCCAGGGAGCAGGCTGCCGTGCCGCAGTGCCAGAAGGTGATGGTGTTTTCGCCCTCATCCATCGAAACCGGGTCGCCGAAGAAGGTCGCCTTCCCGGTCAGCTGCGCGCCGGCAAACATGGACAGCGCGCCATAGGTATCCGCTTCGCACGAAGCGGGAACATTCAAATCATTCAATATCGCAAGCACCGCGCAAACCGGTGTGCCGAAATCCACAAAGAAATCCGGCCAACAGCGGCTCGAAAGTGCGCCGATGCGGTTTTCCTTTACATATTCATCATAGGCTTTGTAGAGCCTTGCAAAATCGAGCACATTCTCTGCGCGAATGGTATCGAGCGCCGTGATGCGCTCCCTTGCATCGGCAAGGTACTGCTGCACCTCCTGCTCGGAATATGCCTTTGCCTTATTTATCAACTCTCTGGCTTCAATCGAAATGAGGTTCGCGCCGAATACGCGCGCCACCTCTGCATCCATGCCCCTGCCGAAGCCGAAGCCCTGCGGGGTGTGCCCGACCTGCAGGAGGTTGAGCTCGCCGAAGG
>ONWY01000137.1 GCA_900321665.1 uncultured Eubacteriales bacterium | reverse complement strand
CATATCGAGCGGCAACCCCGAGCCGATAGAAGCAATGTTTGCAATCACGCAACCGAGCGCAAGCCCCCAAATTGCCGCGGGAGTCCACAGCGCAAAGATGCACAACAGCTCTGCCACGCGAAACTGCACTGCCATTGTCGCCGTTCCGGGCAACAGAATATCTTGTGCATAAAAGAGCACGGCATACAGTGCCGCAATCATCGCACCGTGTACGAGTGAAAGTGTTTTCTTATTCATTTTTTCCTCCATAGTTTTGATTTGGAAATGATTTTCACAATCATTTCATAGCAAAGAAACGGGCATATGCATAGATTTGTTCCCTTGCACGGGCAGGATGGTTTCGAACTGCCCTATATTAAAATCAACAGTTGTTGATTTTATTTACCGAAAACGAGTGCAATCACCGCTGTTATCGCAATTAATACCGGCTGATGAATCAGGTATACCCAAATGGTATTTCTGCCGATTTTGTTGATAAAGCCGGTGCCGAAGCGGTTGGTCTTTTCGCGAAACTTTGTATTTTTTATCAGATTCCAAAAATAGTAACCGGAAAGGAATAGGAAAATCCACGGAATGATGGGAAAATAATCTGCCGAGGAAAAGCCGAAGGTACCGAAGCCGAGCCACTCCATGCCGATGTGCGAATACAGGCTGTGGGGCAGCTGAAGCAAGCGCAGGCGCTCCGCCTCATGGGCGCCAAAGGTCAGCCCGATGTACCCTGCCGGGATTTTCTCGGTCAGCACATAAACCCCTCTTGTCAGCAAATACAGCACTAAGCCGAGCGGTGCGCCAATGGCAGCGGGAACCTTGGCAAACGCCTTTTCGCACAGCCCCATTATCAGGCACGCGCAACCGATGAAGTGCAAAATGCCAAACCAGATAAACACACCGCCAAACCCCATTTGGTTCATGACGATTTCGGCAATAAAAGTCACCACCGTGATGATGATGCCGAAGCCCAACACCCTTGCGCCGTTTTTTAAATTATTCCTTGAAAAGTGGCAACAGACGCCGGATAAAAAGATAAAGGTGCCACAGCTGATTTGCTGCCAATACCAGGCGATATTTGTGCCAAGAAAGCTTTTCACTGCCTGAAAACCCGCAATATCCGCCAAATCCCACGCGAAGTGGTAGAGCACCACGCTGATAATCATGATGCCCTTGAGAAAATCTATCAGCTCGTACCTGCCGCGCTGCAGCTTTCCCGCATCCTCGGTTTTAAAGTATTTTTTCACTTTCATTTTACTTTCCTCGGCACCGTTTTGCTCAACAGTAAAAAAGCCCCGCAGGGCTTTTTGTTTTTTGGTCAGATAGAAATATCGTAAGCCACTTGATACTCGTGCTCGTCAATTCTCTTTTGCATGGAGAGTGCTTCAAAAATGTCAAAATCCACAATCTTGCCATCCTTTTGCGCCACCACGCGGTTGCCGATATCCTGCTCGAGCAGCTCGACAGCGCGGTGCCCCATCTTGGAGCCGAGCACTCTGTCATATGCCGTGGGCGAACCACCGCGCTGCACATGGCCGAGGTTGGTATAGCGCGTTTCCACGCCCGTTGCTTCCTCGATAATCGTCGCCATCGGTTCAATTTCATCCTTGATGCCTTCCGCAGCAACGATGACAAAATTCTTTTTGCCGGTGCGCTGTGTTCTTCTCATTCTATCAATCACATCACGCTCGAAATCATACTCAAACTCGGGAATGAGCACGCTTGTTGCGCCGACGGCAATGCCGCCGTTGAGCGCCAAATAGCCTGCGTGCCTGCCCATGACCTCAATCACCGAGCAACGGTCGTGGCTCTCGGAGGTGTCGCGCAATCTGTCAACCATTTCCACAATGGTATTCATTGCCGTATCGTAGCCGATGGTATGGTCGCAGCAGGCGATATCATTATCAATCGTGCCGGGGATGCCGACAGTCGGCAAGCCATGCTCCGAAAGCGCCTTTGCCCCTCTGAAGGAACCGTCGCCGCCGATGACAACCAAGCCCTCAATGCCCAAATACTTGCAGGTGTTGAGTGCTTTTTTGACACCCTCTTCGGTTCTGAATTCCGGGCAACGCGCCGTGTAAAGAATCGTGCCGCCTCTTTCTATGATATTGGAAACGGAGCGCAGGGTCATTTCAAAAATATCGCCGTGCATCAAGCCGTTGAAACCGCGGCGCACGCCCATCACTCTCATCCCCTTTTCAATCGCAGAACGCACAATCGCTCTGATTGCGGCATTCATGCCGGGTGAATCTCCTCCTGATGTTAGAACTGCAATGGTGTTCATAATCTACCCCTCTATATAAAACAAATTATTCTACTTAGTTAATTAAACCTGAATTACTATTTTAATATATTTTTACAATTTGTCAAGACTTTTATCACATTTATGTGAATTTTGCACAAATCAGATGCGAAAAACAGCATTTTCCGCCCCCAGCAATTGTTCAAGTTTATCCGCCTGCGACGAGTCAAACGGAATATAGCCCTGCGGCTGCTCCAGATTTTCATAGGTGCCGCTGTCGGTATAATAAAAATACACCTTGCACCTGCCGCTGCTGCCGCGCAGAATGGCTTCCACCTGCTCCTTGAGCGCGCTGTGCTGCGAGGGAATGCGCAAATACAGCTTTGCCTCCATATCGCGAAACGCCTCTTGGTCAAAGGGCTGCATGCGGTTGACCAGAATTTTCGGCTCCTCATCCTCCCGCAGGCTGATTTTACCCTCTACTATCACAATCTTACCCTCTTGCAGCATCGGTCTGTACTGCTCGTAAAGATTGGGGAAAAGCAGCATTTCCACCGTACCGTAGGCATCCTCGGCGGTTAAAAACGCCATATCGGTGCCGTTTTTTAAGTGCTTCCTGTTAAGCTTTGCAATAATCACCATCACCTTAACCGCACTGCCGTCACCCAGCGGAGAATTGCCGCTGTCATCTGCCGCCAAAACATCCGAAACGCGCGCGCACTTGAGCACCCCTGCCATCTTTTGCAGCCTGAGCAGCGGGTGACCGGAGATGTACAAGCCGGTGGTCTCCTTTTCCATCTCGAGCATCTGCTCGGTCGAAAACTCGGAGATTTGCGGCATCACAAATTCCTCTTGTGTCTGCTCTCCCATATAGTCGAAAAAGCCGACCTGCCCCTCAATATTGCGCTTGCGCTCGTCATTTAAGCGGTTCATAATCAAATCTGCCGCCTGCAGCATTTGGCGGCGGTTGGCACCCAATCCGTCAAGCGCACCGCTTAAAATCAAGCTTTCGCACGCGCGGCGGTTATACACATCATAAATGCGCTCTAAGAAGTCATAAAACGATTCGTATTTGCCGTTTTGCTCGCGCTCGCGAATGATTTTTGAAATCATTCCAAGCCCTAAATTTTTGATTGCCAGCAAGCCGAAGCGAATTTCTTTATCACCTGCGCTGAAATACTCGGCGCTTTCGTTCACACTCGGCGGCAAAATCCGAATCCCGAGCCGGTTGCACTCGGCAATGTAGAGCGCAATTTTATTAAAATCATCGAGCACGCTTGTCAACAGTGCCGCCATAAATTCGCACGGGTAGTGTACCTTTAAATAGGCGGTTTGATAAGCAACATACGCGTAGCACGCGGCATGGGATTTATTAAAAGCGTACTGCGAAAAAGCCGACATATCATCAAAAATTTCGCTTGCGACCTTTTCGGGAACACCGCGCTTAATAGCACCGTCTATCCCCTCATCCTCTTTGCCATAGAGAAAAAACTGCCTTTCCTTTGCCATAACATCCGCTTTTTTCTTGCTCATGGCGCGGCGCACCAAATCCGCCCTGCCGAAGGAATAGCCGGCGAGCGAGCGAAAGACCTCCATCACCTGCTCTTGGTAGACCATGCAGCCGTAGGTTACCTCTAAAATCGGCTTGAGCGCAGGTGTTGCGTAGCGCACCTTGGAGGGATTGTGGCGGTTTTCGGTATAGGTCGGGATGCTCTTGGCAGGCCCCGGTCGGTAGAGTGAGATAGAGGCAATGATATCCTCCAAGCTCTCCGGCTGCAAGCCGATGAGCATCTGCTTCATCCCTGCCGATTCAAATTGAAACACACCGTCGGTCTTGCCCTCCGAAAAAAGCTTGTACACCGCTTTGTCATCAAGAGGGATGGCATCCGCTTTAAAGTCGGGATGCACCCGGCGAATCATTTTTTCCGCATCGCTAATCACAGTCAGCGTGCGCAAGCCGAGAAAATCCATTTTTAACAGTCCCAGGCGCTCGAGCGCGGTCATGGTGTATTGCGTGACCACCGCATCGTCGTTTTTTGACAGCGGCACATAGGTATCGACCGGCTCCTTGGTAATCACCACACCGGCTGCGTGGGTAGAGCAGTTGCGCGGCATACCTTCGATTTTCAGCGC
>ONWY01000116.1 GCA_900321665.1 uncultured Eubacteriales bacterium | reverse complement strand
AGGAGCACGAGCAATTCGGCACGGCTTCTTTGATTACGCGCACCACCAACGATATCCAACACCTGCAAGAGCTGGTGCTCGGTATGATTAAGCTGCTCATTCCCGCGCCGGTGCTGTTTATCGGCGGCGCCGTGCTCAGCTTTATCTACAACCCGAAGATTGCGGGGGTCGTGCTGCTGCTGGTGCCGGTTATCGGTATTGCGGTGTTCTTTATCTTTAAGACAACAAAGAAGCTTTTTGATAATCAACAAAAGAAGGTAGACATTATCAACCGCATCGTGCGCGAGAAGTTGACGGGCATCCGCGTCATTCGCGCGTTTAACCGCGAGGCGAGCGAGGATGAAAAGTTTCAGGAATCGAACTTGGAGCTGACCAAAATCAGCTTAAAAATCAACCGCATTTTTGCGGTGATTATCCCGGTGGCTTACCTGCTGCTGTATACCGTTCTGGCACTGATTATGATTTTCGGCGCGAAGGATATCGATAAGTTGACCGACCCGGCGCTGCTCTCGACAAGTGTCTACGATTTGCAGATGTTTATGATTTTCATTTTGCTGATGATTTCGGGTATCGGCATGGCATCCGCCATTTTTGTGATGATACCCGCAGGTGAGGTCGCTGCGAAGAGAATTAACGCGGTGCTCGAGTGCGAAATCAGCGTTACCGAGAGCGAGGAGCCGGTGCACTTTAGCGCAGGCGGCAATGCGCACTTGGAGTTTAAGGATGTGAAATTCTGCTACCCCGATGCGGAGGAGCCGGTGCTGCAAAAGATTAATTTCGAGTGCAAAGCGGGCGAGATAACCGCCATCATCGGCCCGACCGGTGCCGGAAAATCCACGCTGGTGAACCTTATCCCGCGCTTTTTCGATGTCATCTCCGGCGAGGTGCTGCTCGACGGGGTCAATATTAAGGATGTGCCGCTGGGCGAGCTGCGCGAAAGAATCGGCTTGATTCCGCAAAAGACCTTCCTGTTTTCGGGCACGATTGCCGACAATTTGCGCTATGGCAATGCCGCCGCCGAGGAAGAGGATATGTGGGAGGCTTTGCGCGTGGCGCAGGCAGAGGAATTTGTGCGCTTGAAGCCCGAGCAGCTCGAGGCATATGTTTCCCAAGGCGGTAAGAATTACTCGGGCGGGCAAAAGCAGCGCCTTTCCATTGCGCGGGCGCTGATGAAAAAGGCGGAAATCTATATTTTTGATGACAGCTTTTCCGCGCTCGATTTCAAAACCGACGCGGCACTCAGAGCCGCACTCAGAGATAAGTTTAAAAATGCAAATATTCTCATCGTGGCACAGCGCATCAATACCGTGATGGATGCTGACCGCATCATTGTGCTCGACGAGGGCAAAATTGCAGGCATCGGCACCCACAAGGAGCTGATGGAGAGCTGCGCGGCTTACCAAGAAATTGCGCTAAGCCAAATTTCCACCGAGGAGGTGTCGAAGCTTGGCTAAGAGAAGAAATTTTAAGAGCGAAAGCTCTATCAAAGCAAGAGCGAGAAAAGCGCTCGAGCGCAATAAGGATAAGCACGACCCGAACGAGCGCGCAAAAGACTTTAAAGGCACCATTCGCAAGGTCTTTACAGTATTTTCTCCCGAGAAGTGGGGCTTTATCATCATCGCGATTGCCTCGGCAGGCACCGCTGTATTTTCCATTTTCGGCCCGAACCAGCTCGGCAATATGATTTCCGAGATGCAGGTGCAGGTCAAGTCCAAAATCGCCGGCACCGGCTACGATTTGTCGGTGGTGTGGAAAATGCTGGCGATGATTATTGCAATTTATGTCATCAGCTGCATTGCAACCTATATCCAACAGTTTACCGTGGCAGGGCTTTCGCAGCGCATTGTCTTTAAGCTGCGCCGTGATGTGAATTTAAAGCTTTCCAAATTACCGTTAAAATACTTTGATTCTTCTTCAAAGGGCGATGTGCTCTCGAGAATTATCAACGATATGGATAACATTTCCAGAAGCCTGCAAAACAGTATTACACAGCTTATCTCGGCGCTGGTGACGATTGTCGGTGTCATGATTATGATGTTTATCACCGATTTTACCCTCGCGCTGATTACCGTGCTCGCGCTGCCGATTTGCACTTTCATTGCCGCGTTTGTTACCAAGCGCTCGCAAAAGTATTACTCGCGCCAGTGGGAGCAAACCGGCGAAATCAACGGGCATATTGAGGAAATGTACACCGCCCACAAGCTGATTAAGGTCTTTAACAGGCAACAGCAGAGCATTGATGAGTTTGAGGATATTAATAACGACCTGCGTCGCTCCACGCAGCGCGCGCTGACAATGAGCGGTGTGATTATGCCCTTAAATGATGCGGTGAATAATATCGTATTTGTGCTCATTTGCGTGATTGGCGGTGTGTTGAGCATCAGCGGCAAAATTCAAGTGGGCGATATCACGGCGTTTTTGGTCTATTCCAAGCTCTTTACTTACCCGATACAGACCATTTCCGCCACCATCAATCAGTTGCAATCGGCGCTCGCCTCCTTCGAGCGTGTCTTTAACCTCTTGGAGGAAGAGGAGCAGGTGCCCGACACGGTCAAAACCACCTTGGGCGATGCTGTAAAGGGGCGCGTGGAGTTCCGCAATGTGCGCTTCCGCTACCGCGAGGACAAGCCGCTGATTGAGAATTTCAACCTGGTCGTAGAGCCGGGGCAAACGGTGGCAATTGTCGGCCCGACCGGTGCGGGAAAGACCACCTTGGTGAATTTGCTGATGCGCTTTTATGAGCTGCGCGGCGGTGAAATTTTGGTGGATGGTGTCAATATCACCGATATCAGCCGCGAGGAGCTACGCTCCATCTTCGGCATGGTGCTGCAGGAAACCTGGCTGTTTGCCGGCACCATTCGCGATAATATCGCCTACGGCAAGCTTGGCGCGACAACAGATGAAATTATCACAGCCGCAAAGGCGGCAAGAGCCAATCACTTTATCAAAACGCTATCGGAAGGCTACGATACCGTTTTGGAGGAGGACGGCTCCAATGTGTCACAGGGGCAAAAGCAGCTGTTGACCATTGCAAGAGCCATTTTGGCAAACCCGAAGATATTGATTTTGGATGAAGCGACCTCCTCGGTCGATACCAGAACCGAGGTGCAAATCCAAAAAGCGATGCTCAATCTGATGGAAAACCGCACAAGCTTTGTCATTGCGCACAGGCTTTCCACCATCCGCGATGCGCACACCATCTTGGTGATGAACAACGGTAACATCGTGGAAACCGGCAACCACGAGCAGCTGCTCGCCAAGAAGGGCTTCTACTACGAGCTGTACAATGCACAGTTTGCCGGAGAGGACAACGACGAGCCGGAAGCACCGGAAACATATGATTAAAAGGGCGAGCAATCGCCCTTTTTCTTAGCAGTAATATGGAAAGATGGATTACCTACAAAATTGAAGAGCCTGCCGATATCCTGCACTTTCTAAAGGGCAAGCAGGGCTATTCCGCGCGTTTAATTACCGCCTTGCGCAAGAGCGAGAACGGGATATTGCTCAACGGAGAAAAGGCAAAAACAACCGCACTGCTGCAGCGCGGCGATGTGCTCGAAATTCATATTCCCCTCGGCACAAGCGAGATACCGCCGGTGGCGCTGCCGCTGGAGGTGCTTTACGAGGATGAGGATGTGCTGGTCATCAACAAGCCCGCTTTTTTGGTCTGCCACCCGACACGCAACCACCAAGGCGATACGCTTGCGAATGCGGTTGCGTTTTATCTGCAGCAGCAGGGCAAGAGCTGCACCTTTCGTGCTGTCAACCGGCTTGACCGCGATACCACAGGCTTGGTGGTAATTGCCCTCCACCGCTTGGCGGCGGATAAGCTGCGCAAAACAGTGCAAAAGACTTACTTTGCGCTCGTGCAGGGGTGCGTGCGGGAGAGCGGCACGATTGATTTGCCGATTGAGCGCGTGGATGCGCGCAAAATTCTGCGCCGTGTCGGCGAACAGGGGCAGCGCGCGGTGACACATTACGAGGTAGTGAAAGCCGGCGAAAATGCATCGCTTCTCAAAATTCGGCTCGAAACCGGCAGAACACACCAAATCCGCGTGCATTTTGCGCACATCGGGCACCCGCTGGTCGGCGATACGATGTATGGCACGGCGAGCGTGCTGATTGCCCACCAGTGCCTGCACTGCGGCGAAATGCGCTTTTTGCAGCCGGTCACCGGCGAGCCGATTTGCCTGCAAAGCGCGCCGCCATGGGAAGACCTTGTCGGTATGACACTTGTGCAGGAATAGCTTTTAGCACAAAAAATCAAGAGAGTCGGTTCTGTCCCTTGCATGGTTCAAGGGATAGAGCCGACTCTCTCGATTTTTCGGCGCAAAGCCTTTTTAAGATAGGGTGATATAGTGCGGAATAATATCGGCAAAGCTGCCATCGGGCATGCGAAAGCCGCCGGGGATGACCGCCATTTTGGTGAACCCGAGCTTTTGATACAGCGCCAAAGCGGCAGTGTTGGTTGCCACGACCGCATTAAACTGCAAAATGCGAAAGCCGAGTGCCATTGCCTGCTGCAGGCAATGGCGCACAAGCGCTTCACCGATATGCCTGCCCCTTGCCGCAGAGGCGACAGCATAAGAAGCGTTGCAAATATGCCCGCATCTGCCCACATTGTTGGGGTGCAGGATGTAAAGACCGCACACAGTAGCTCCTTCTACCCAAATGCCCGTGTAGCTTTGGGAGAGAAAGAAGGCATCGGCTTCGGCAGGGGTGAGGCAGCTTTCTTGCGGGAAGGCATTGCCTGCGCGCACAACCTCATTCCACACCTGCGCCGCCTGCGCGGCATATTGGCTTTGGTAAGGGATAATCATTGGGGGTTCCTTTCGGTAAATTCTAATTTAGCGTGCTAAATGAGCGAGCATTTATAGTCGGTTCTGATCTGTCTACCCCTCAGTCACTTCGTGACAGCTCCCCTCATCAAGGGGAGCCGAGAAGAGGTTA
>ONWY01000136.1 GCA_900321665.1 uncultured Eubacteriales bacterium | reverse complement strand
TTGGTGCACAAGCGGATTCCGTTTTCTTTTTGAGCGGCAAAAAGTATAACCATTCCGAAGACCGGCAGCTATATGATTTGCAGCAGATGACAGGGGGCAGCACAAGCACGGTTGCACAGGAAATCTCCGGCGATTTTGTTGCACAAAGCAAGGGAATCCTTTATTACAGCGCCGCAAGTGAAACCGGCTGGGAAATTTTTGCAAAAGAGGGTGGCACCGTGAAAAGTACCGCCTCCTTTGAAGGTGCTTTTGCCGAGGATTATCTCCTTTCTTCTCACTATGTGCTACACAAGAAAAGCTTGGCTTGCACCGACTTGTTAAGCGGGAAGGAAATCAAAGCCCCCGGTGCATTTAAAAAGCTATACGGCTTTGCCGCTGCGGAGGATAAGCTTATTTATGTCGGCAAAGAAGAAAATAAGAGCGGCGAATCATATAAGGTGCAAAAAATTGTCATCACCTCTCTGAATACAGAACAAAGCAAAACCTATTATGCCAACAATATTATGGATGAAAACACTTCGCTCTATGTCGGGCAACAGGGGATTGTGACCTTAAAGGATGGAAAAAGCGTGTTTATTTCTTACAATTCACTTGAAAGCATGGGCTGATATATGGTAAACTAATACTACTATCAACAAAGGAGTATTTATGGATTACGATAGAAGCAAGGTTGTTGTTTTGACAGATGATGTCGGCAATGAAATGGAAATTGAATATATTGATTCCACCGATTTTGAGGGGAAGCGATACGCCTTATTTATGCCGCTTGAAAATGATGACGATGAGGTTATCATTATGCAGTATGATAATGTCAGCGAGGATTATGATTCCTTTTTGCCTGTCAGCGAGCAGCGCATTTTAGAAGGCGTATATGAAACACTGCGCAAGAAATATGCCCCTTTATTGGAGCAGTTAGACCAACAGTTAGGAGAGAGTGAATCGTGAGCTGGAAATGTGATAAGTGTAAAAATACCTATGCAGATGAAGTTAGTCCCGCAATGGTGGCAGGCTTTAAGTTTTGCCCGCACTGCTTGGGAATGGGCGACCAAGTGCAACCCATCAAAAAGAGAGCCGATGTGAAGAAAATTGTGGCGGCTATTTTAATTGCTGCATTGATTGTGCTTGTGGGCGCGATTATTTCCGCAGTGATGCTTTTCATTTCTAACCAGATTCCCGCAGCGGTGATTGCGGCGGTCTGCGGCTTTGTGGCAGTGGTGATTTTAAGCTCGGTCGCGGACAGTGTCCGAAAGCGTAACAGAGAGGTTTTCGGCTTGGATGAAAAGTTTAGGAAAAAGAATAAATAATATAGTATTAATTATTATAATATATAACTATATTATAATGTAACAAGGATACCGGTTGTCCCCTTTTCGGGCAGCCGGTATTTTTTCGGCAGAAGAGACCGGCGCGGGTTTTGAACAGCAGATGTATAATTCTTCCGGTGATGCTTATACTGATTAGTGAAAATAAATACCGGAATGAAGAAAAAGGAGCGCCAAAATGAAACAATGGCGGATTTTTAGCGCAAAATAGTTACAAGATTCGCTCTAATTCGCCACTTTCTTTAAACCGCATAACGGTAGGATTTTACCCGATTTAGTTACAAAAAAGTAACAAAAAGTTGTAACCCTGTAACTTTTCTGCAATTTTTACTAAAAAATTTAAACAATTTAGTGGTTGAACTCTTAAAAATCCGCTTATTTAGTGTGGCAACACGGTCAAAACTGTACAAGTTGCACAAAAAAGAGAGGGTTTTATGATTTGATTTTACTTTTTTCATCCGTTATAATGTGTGCGAAACGATTTCGGCGCTTACTGAAAGAAAAGGAGAACTTATGGACAGTAAACGATATGCAAATCATCGTGGCAACAAAAAAGGCGGCAAGCTGATACTCATCGCCTTGATTGTTATCATCGCCTTAGCGGCGGTGGCGGTATTTGCAGTTGCAAACATTCCAAAGGATGTTACAATTCTTGATGGCGCTACATCATTGAAAGTAACGACAAATGAAAAAGAGCCTCAAAAGATTATTGAGGAAAACGGCTTTTCGCTCGGCGCGGGAGATGTATTGGATTCCTCGCAGTTCAATAAGGAAAACGCGGTTCTCATCATCAAGAGAGAAATGAGCGTAAAATTCAGCGAAGGCGGCAAGGAAACTTGGAAGGTCACCTTGGCAGCGCGCACGGTGAGCGATGTGCTGCACTACCTCGGCAAAGAGCTGGAGGAAGGCGATGTGGTGGAGCCGGCGGATTTTGAAATTGTGAAGCCCGGAGATACCATCACGCTTTACAGAGCTGGAACGGCGACCGTTATTGTAGATGGTGCAAAGAAAGAAATCAAAACCAGCAACAAAACCATCAAGCAGCTGTTGGTAGAAAATAAAATCGCACTCGGTAAGGATGATGTGGTGAAACCGGCAGCGGATACCGTTGCGGCAGACGGCGATACCATAACCATCACCCGCGTTCGTTTCAAAACCGAAACCAGAAAAGAAGAGATAGCGTTTAAAACCGAAACCAAAAAGGATTCCACACTTGCCGAGGGCAGCAAAAAGGTGATTACCGAGGGTAAGGCAGGCGAAAAGGAAGTAACCTACCAAATCCGCTATGAAAACGGTAAGGCGGTAAAGGAAAAGGCGCTTTCCGAAAAGGTGATTACAAAAGCAGTCAATCAAGTCGTTGCAGTCGGTACTGCCGTCAGTCCCTCTGCCCAAAAGGGAGAAACGAAAACGGCGGATACCGGTGCCTTTCAGTACACAAAGAAATATACCGGCATTGCCAGCGCGTATTATGAGCCGCCCGGGAGCATGACCGCCAGCGGTATGACAGTCGGTGTCGGCAGAATCGGTGTCAACCCGAAGGTCATCCCCTACGGAACGCGCCTGTATGTAACAGGCTACGGTTATTGCGTGGCAGCAGACTGTGGCTGGGGCACCACCGGTATGGGCAGAATCGCCGATTTGTATATGAACAGTGAAGCGGAATGCGAGCAGTGGGGCATCAGAGAAGTAACAATGTATGTTTTAGAGTAAAAAAGTGCGGTCGATGACCGCGCTTTTTTAAATTCTAATTTATCTGCCTACAGGCAGATAAATTAGCAACCTTTTAACGGCTCCCCTTGTGAGGGGGAGCTGTCTTGCTAACGCAAGACTGAGGGGTAGTTAAATCCCCACAAACTCAGTAAAAACAACTACCCGCCCACCGCAAGCGGTCCCCCCTCCCTGACAAGGGAGGGCGTTAAGCGGTTGCTAATTTAGTGCAAGAAGTGTGCGCTAAATTAGAATTTATCCCACAAAAGCACATCATATAGTATTAATAAATATGGAAAGCACAAGAAACACACGGCACCGTGTAAAAACGGCGAAAAAAATCAAAAAAAGTTGTTGACTTTTCACACAATTGTGTTATAATAATCAAGCACTCTTACGAAAGGGGTCTACCCAAACGAGTGCGACATGGACCTTGAAAATTAAACAGTGACAAGAAAAAAGGAACCTGAAATTTTTTTAAGTTTTAGCAAACTTTAATCGTACAGTAAATTGTACAACGAACAGTCAGCAGACTGAAGAGCGAAAGAAACAAGCTCTGAAAAAGGTATCACAGGTCTTCGGACCTTTGATATATAATTTTTTAGAGAGTTTGATCCTGGCTCAGGACGAACGCTGGCGGCGTGCTTAACACATGCAAGTCGAACGAAGCTTGATGATTGATTCCTTCGGGATGATTTCTGATATGACTGAGTGGCGGACGGGTGAGTAACGCGTGAGGAACCTGCCTTTCAGAGGGGGACAACGTTTGGAAACGAACGCTAATACCGCATAACATTGCCGAGTGGCATCGCTTGGCAATCAAAGATTTATCGCTGAAAGATGGCCTCGCGTCCAATTAGCTTGTTGGTGAGGTAACGGCCCACCAAGGCGACGATTGGTAGCCGGACTGAGAGGTTGAACGGCCACATTGGGACTGAGACACGGCCCAGACTCCTACGGGAGGCAGCAGTGGGGAATATTGCACAATGGGCGCAAGCCTGATGCAGCAACGCCGCGTGGAGGAAGACGGTTTTCGGATTGTAAACTCCTGTTCTTAGTGACGAAGAAGTGACGGTAGCTAAGGAGCAAGCCACGGCTAACTACGTGCCAGCAGCCGCGGTAATACGTAGGTGGCGAGCGTTGTCCGGATTTACTGGGTGTAAAGGGAGCGCAGGCGGGAAGACAAGTCAGCTGTGAAATCTATGGGCTCAACCCATAAACTGCAGTTGAAACTGTTTTTCTTGAGTGGAGTAGAGGCAAGCGGAATTCCGAGTGTAGCGGTGAAATGCGTAGATATTCGGAGGAACACCAGTGGCGAAGGCGGCTTGCTGGGCT
>ONWY01000135.1 GCA_900321665.1 uncultured Eubacteriales bacterium | reverse complement strand
TATCGTATTTCAAATGAACGCGGTAGTGGGTATCATCCAACTTTTGTGCCTCTTTTTCAAGATGAGAAAAATGCAGCAAAAAGCGCTCCAAGCAGTTGCGTTCATCCACCAAATCGACTGTCAAATCGCGCATCCGATGTTCCGGCGGGCGATATTCTTCCTGCGGGTAATCCCCGAGCAGTTTTACCGAGTGCAGCCTGCCAAGGTTGACGACTAAAGAATTGTCCGTATAGTCACTGTTGGTAATGCCGATTAGGCGAAACTTATCATCTTTAGAAGAATACTCCAACCTGTACGGAATACAAACGCGGTAGTTCTTTGTGCCGCGGTGACCTTTGAACTTCACGGCAATTTTCAGATTATCTCGAAATGCCTGTAAAATTAAACGGAAATTCTGAATATAACGCTCATCTTCAAACGGGTCACCGTCACTATAGCGGTCATAGTATTCTAACCACTCTTGCCGGTACAGCGGCTCCACATCTTCCAGCCCCTCCGGCGAAGGATTGAAAAGCCGAATGCGCGGGTCCGAAAGCAGTGCTTTCATCCACTGCTTTTGCAAGGTGGTCAGCGGCATTGTAGGCGGTGAAAGCAAGGGTGTCTCCATATCTTTAGTCAACAACTTCCATTCTTCATTTTTCAATGCTGCCGGAATGTGTAACACACTTTCGCCAAAGGCTTTTTTTGCAATGATGGTATTGATATCTTTTTCTTCTAAACTGCCCTCACATGCCTTTGTCAGTACATCGGCAACCACATTGAAATAGCCGGAGTAGATTTCATTAAAAAGCATGCTCATCACCTCCATACATCTGCAACATCTTAGCAAAATCACCGTAAAAAGTGTTCACGACTGTTTGATTTGTGCATATCAGGCTGACAATCCTACCGGTGAAAGTGCGAATCCACGGCAACATCTCCATAGCATCAAATACATCTGCCGTAAAGCGGTATAGATTTTCCCCCATCGGTTCCACACTGCCGACCCGCTTTTCTCTCTCAAGCCGATTGACAATATACGGCTCGTTTTCGCTTGCATACACCGTCATTTCAAGATGGTCTATGGTGCGAGATTTCGTAATGGAAACTCCCCAAAGTTTTGATTTGTGTGCCTCGACATCCCGAAAATGTTTTTCAAAGTTTTCATCCGCTTCAAGCAGTTTCACCTTTTTGATGTTATCTAACCGAAAAAACATAAGGCGGCGAAAATCATAATGATAGCCCAGCACATAGCGCCTGCCGCTTTGTGTAGAGCAATATATTTTGAGTGGCAAAAGCGTGTGCACTTTTGTATTACCGTGGCGCGGCACATAAATCGTTAATTGCGTTTTTTGATGTCCTCGCATCGCTTCAAAAAGAGATTCGAGCACCTCGCTTTCAAGGGCGTGCAAAATGTAATGATGTTTAAAGGTAAACTCTTGCGGTACACTCTCATATTTATCTAATAAAAACGAGCCGACCACACCGAGAGGGTCTTCTTCCGAAAAGTAGGCTGCCGCCTCTTTCCAAGAGTCCAAATTCACCGCATCGTCACAGCGCGCATACACAAGTTCTCTACCGTTTTTTCGGCTCTTAATCAAACCGAGATTTTCATATTCCTTTAACTTTTTGCGAAGGGTGGATTCATCTGTTTCCTCCGCATCCTCGAAGGCACAAAGGTAATCCTCGGTAATGGCATTAAGAATTTCTTTTACTGTTTTTTCTTCTCCGCCTGCAAGGATGTCTAACAGGTAAAAATGCAGATTAATATCATTTTCGGTAAAACTCTTGGCTTTAAAAGCGGTATAGAGCGGATTGTGAGAAATGGCGCGAGAATCTAACGCCAAGAACGAATTCTTACCGTTAACATCTTTGCGAAAGCGCATATATTCTCCAAGCCAACTTTCAATACGGCGGCGTTCATTATCATAACTGCGGGCGCTTTTTGCCGTATATTCACTGCGCGTTTTAAAGCCGTAGATATAAAACTGGCTGACATATTCACGGATTTTTGAGAAATTTTTTATCAACTCACTGTATGCCATACTCTCACCTCCTACACCATTTAAAGGCACCGCCAATCGCACAGGCGATTTGGAAAGGCTTAAAAAGTATCTTTCAGCAAACGGTGCCTCGGCGGCAGGATCTTGGGCATAGTCGTCAGATAGAGTGACGGCTGTACCTCCCCTGCCGCTTTTAATTGCTTTCTATGATAAACCGATGCATTCCTCGGTTAACTTTAAAGCGAAAGCAACCGGTATTATCCGTTTGTCGGTCCCTGTGGCACGGAATGCCGTGTCGGGCAGGGCATAGGATAATACCAATGGCAATATAACACAGTTTATTCTAATTGTAAACACCTTCAAAAAACATAATACGAAAAAGCGGAGGATAAAATAAAAAGCCGCAAGGCAGTGAGGGAGAACTCACTGCCTTGCTTCAAAATGCCATATTGGTTCCGAACAACATCGGGTGAAAGGAGGTGATGTTGAATGGACTTTATAGTAAAGTGGTATGGGTTTATTCATCATAATATTCTGCGTGAATGGCTTCTTGTTTACAGTGTTGCAGGCACACGCCGCAGTGGTAGCACTTTTCTTGCACGATTTCATACTTTTTGCCGCGCTCACCCTGCGGGGCTCTTGCCAGGCACACGAAGTGGCAGGTTGCGCAACCGTTACATTTTTCGGCATTGATGGTCACCCGCTTTAACCTGTGCCAACCCTCGGGCGGTATCACCGCGCTGTTCGGGCAAATATCCATACACTGTGCGCACTCCATACAGTGGTCGGAATGAATAAAATATTTGCTTTTGGCATCATCTTTGGGCTGAATGCATTTAAACATACAGGTGAAAGCGCAAGCGCCGCAGCCCACACATTTTTCTTCATTAATTGAAAACATAATTCTTTATCCTTTCAAGGCAACGGATTTCACATAAAGATATCCGTACCGCTCTATCGGTAATATTAAAATTTGTGCTGCTTTTCATGATTCTGTCTGCAGGGAAATTTTTACCGGGTGCGCTTAGCCCGGCGGGAGTAGAACCCAAACAGCCTCTCGCCTGAACTTTTTGGCTAATTCTACCGCATTTTCGTTGATTGGCGTCAGCCAAACTGCCTCAAATGAGGCACAATTATCTCAAAAATTTCTAACCGAGAGGTGCTTGCAGTTTATATCTGCCTGTTTTTTACTAAGACAAGGCAAAATGGTGAGGGAATACTGTCGTATTGCAAGGCATTTTAACGCAGTATTAGTGAAAAAAAGGCGATATAAACCTGTTCGGGTTCGACTCCCGTCGGGCTACCCGCCCGATGCCGGTGATAAAATCCAAATTTCATTGCCATCGCTTAATTTTTGCTTTTTTTTGCGGCAACGCTCACCGTCAATAAAAACAGTGGCATCTTTAAACGACAAATCGTTCACCTGCTGTTCATTGCCGCTCTCTTTCGCTTTTTCGCGCACCAGCACATGCAATTTTTCGAGCAATTCATTGAGCCTTTCGGCTTCCATTTCCGCCTTTGCAAGGTGTGTATCCATACGGTAAACACCAAACAGTTTTACTGTTACTTTCGCCATCATTTACCTCCACGCTTTTTCCACAGCCGCATCATAAACGGTTTTATCAATTTGAATGCCCAAACTCTTTAAGCGGTGCCAGGTCGGGATGCCTTTTTTCCACCCTCTTGCGCGGTAATAGACCTTTTTCATTTGCTCAAGCGGCACCTTGGTTTTCGGATTATTCGGGTTTTGCAATTCATCCGTTAAGCGCTTGGGCAATTTATCGGCATCCGCCTTTTGCCCCAAAATGATATTGGCAATGCGCTCTGCGTTATACCCGTAAGCACCCCAAGTGAGAAGTTTTGCTAAATTTGATTTCATGCCGGTCGCAAATTTCACGGCATTGCCGTGCGGTACCAACGGAATATTGAGTTGCGGTACCTTGGTAAAATGGTTCAAGAGATTGACCACCGGTCCGACATACGGAAAAGCGGTTAATATGATTCTCGTCAGTTTCATATTCGGTTTATCAATTAAAAAGCCGGGCAACACGGCATAACTTGTAAACAAGCAACTGCCGCAGGCGGAAACCGCCTCCATCAAATTTTGGAATGTGATGGCGAGCGCCGCTTTACCGTGAGGCGTTAAAGAATCTACCTCTAACCCCAAGCCTTCCACCACGACCATATAACCGGCATTCAAGTGGCAGCCGCCGCGATTAGATGTGGCGTAACCAAGCCCGTGACCGACGGCGTGGCGCGGCTCATACGCCGCCAGTTCCATGCCTTTGGCGTGAATGGCATACTCTTTACCGCCGAAAATATCACTCATTCTTTTAGAACCGTCCGCCAAATAATTGCCCTCGCCCTGTCGGTAAGCGATATCGTGGAACAT
>ONWY01000131.1 GCA_900321665.1 uncultured Eubacteriales bacterium | reverse complement strand
AGTGGAGCAGGGCTTGGCGGTTGATTCGCCGTATCACTATTTATTTGTCATCTTTTTTGTGGATGATGATGCGTTTATCGAGCAGGTGCAAAATGAATTGACTGCGAACTATACCAAGGGCTCCGGCTATAACTATTGGGGCTTCAGTAGCGATAACTCCGCAAACTTTGCTGTGATGACCTTTGATGATGAATTGGAAGCAGACGCTGTGAGCGTTGTCGAGAAGGCAAAGACCGATAAGGGCTATTACTATTTGGCTGATTACGGTACAACTGCCAACGGCAATTCCACCGCAACCGCATTATTTATGTATGCAAATCTTGCAGGCCTTAATCTTGACGGAGAGCTTGATACAACAAAGGCAGATGAAGTGTATCAGCTGCTTGTAGACAATTTCACAACTGCCGACGGTAGCTACAGCTACGAGCTTGGCGGCGAGCCCAACAATTATGCTACAAGAGACGCACTGAAAGCACTTATCGATTACTATGCGCTTTGCTGTGAAGCGGATGCGCGCGAGCAAGAGAGCAAAAGCAATACCGATAAGCCCGCACAGCAAACAACCGAGGCGAAGAGTGCGGCTGCGCAAAAGCAATCCACTCCCGCTACCGGCGACAGCTTGGTTGCTTGCGGTATTGCAGCCGTAGCAGTTATTGCACTTGGCGGTGCGCTTGCATTGCGCAAGAAGGAAGAGAAATAATAGCCTGATGGCAAAAAGCAAATTTTAAATCACTCAGAGCTGTTGCGGCAGCTCTGTTTTTTTGCGCACAACATATTGATAGCTGTCAATATGTTGTGCGCCTTGCGCCTGTATGCGCCGCGCTTTTCAAAGGGCAAGAAAAGATTTTTCTTGCATAAATATAAAATATATAATATTATATAAAATGGAGATTTTTAAAGTCATTCATTTTGAAAGGGGTTCAATATGAAAAACATTCCGGAGCTGTTCGGCTCAATGTGCTTTAATGAAGCGGTGATGAAGGAGCGCCTTCCCGAAGCAACCTATAAAGCACTGAAAAAGACGATTGATGAAAACGCTCCGCTGAGCGAGGATATTGCCTCCGTTGTGGCAGATGCGATGAAGGATTGGGCGATTGAAAAGGGCGCGGTCTATTATACCCACTGGTTTCAGCCTTTAACCGGCGCGACGGCGGAGAAGCACGATGCCTTTATTGCCCCGGCGGCAGACGGCAGAGTGATGATGGAATTTTCCGGCAAGGAGCTGATTAAGGGCGAGCCGGATGCTTCGTCCTTCCCGAGCGGCGGGTTGAGAACCACCTGCGAAGCGCGCGGCTATACAGCGTGGGACCCCACCTCTTATGCCTTTATTAAAAACGGCGTGCTGTGTATCCCGACTGCGTTTTGCTCCTTCGGCGGCCACGCGCTTGATAAAAAAACACCGCTGCTGCGCTCGATGGAAGCGGTCAGCAAGCAGGCGCTGCGCATTGTGAAATTGTTTGGCTTTACCGATGTTAAAAAGATAGAATCGACTGTCGGCGCCGAGCAGGAATACTTTTTGATTGATAAAGAGGCTGCGTTTAAGCGCAAAGACATCATCTATACCGGCAGAACCCTCTTCGGCTCCAATCCCCCGAAGGGGCAGGAGCTGGATGACCACTATTTCGGTTCCTTAAAGGGTAGAGTTTCCGCGTTTATGGACGAGGTCAATGAAGAGCTGTGGAAGCTCGGCATCATGGCGAAAACCAAGCACAACGAGGTTGCGCCTGCGCAGCACGAGCTCGCGCCGATTTTTGTTTCCACCAACCTGGCAACCGACCAAAACCAGATTACGATGGAGATTATGAAACGCGTTGCTTTAAAGCATGATATGGTTTGCCTGCTGCACGAGAAGCCTTTTGCGGGGGTCAACGGCTCGGGCAAGCACAACAATTGGTCAATTTCTACCGATACCGGGGTCAATTTGCTCAATCCCGGCAAGACACCGAGCGAAAATATGCAGTTTTTGGTATTCCTTTGCGCGGTCATTAAGGCGGTGGATGAATACCAGGACTTGCTGCGCATTTCCGCGGCAAGCGCCGGCAATGACCACAGGCTCGGTGCGGATGAAGCGCCGCCCGCCGTTATTTCCATGTTTTTGGGCGATGATTTGGATGCGGTCTTAAATGCCATTGAAACCGGCGAGCACTACGAGGACCAAGAGGGCGGCAAGATGGATATCGGCGCCGTTGTGTTGCCGAACCTGCCCAAGGATAATACCGACCGCAACCGCACTTCTCCCTTTGCGTTCACCGGCAATAAGTTTGAATTTCGCATGGTCGGCTCCAACCAATCGATTGCCGATGCGAATGTGGTGATAAACACTTCTGTTGCCAAAGAGCTGGATGAATTTGCCACAGAGCTCGAGGCTGCGGAGAACTTTGATACAGCGCTCAATGCCCTGCTCAAGCGCACCATTAAAGAGCACAAGCGCATTATCTTTAACGGCAACGGTTATGATGAGGCATGGGAGAAGGAGGCGCAAAGGCGCGGCCTGCTCAACCTCAAGAGCACGGTCGATGCCGTGGAGCACCTGTTGGATGAAAAGAATATCGCGCTGTATGAAAAGTACGGTGTATACACCCGCGAGGAATTAGAGGCGAACTACGATATTTATCTGGAGAATTATTGCAAAATCATTCATATAGAGGCCTCCTCCATGATTAAGATGAGCCAAAAGGAAATTATCCCGATGTCTATCGAGTATGTGAAGGATTTGTGCACCGCTTCCACTGCCAAAAAGCAGGCGGGCTTGGGGCTTTCCACCTTCGCGGAGGATGATTTGGCAAAGAAGCTCTCCGAGCAATCGGAGCTGGTGTATAAGGCAACCGTGGCGCTGGAGAGCGCGATGCACAAGGCGGAAAAGATTGCGGATGTGCACGAGCAGGCAAGATATTATTGCGATACCATTTTGCCGCTGATGAAGGCGCTCAGAAAGCCGGCGGATGTGATTGAATTTTCCTCGCCGCGCTACAAGTGGCCTTACCCGACCTACGGCGACTTGCTGCTGAGCGTGAAAGAATAAAAACTTTTTCTAAAACCAAATGCCTCCTGCGCTGCAGGAGGCATTTCGAAAAAAGCAGATGAAAGGTGGCGCCGGCATTGCCCGACGCAGTGTAATCATGAAAACGAAACGATTATTTGATACGGATGCATACATCAAGGAATTTGAAGCGCAGGTGCTCTCTTGCGAAGCGCAGGGCAAGCGCTTCGCACTCGTGCTAAACCAAACCGCATTTTTTCCCGAGGGCGGCGGGCAAGCTGCCGATAGGGGCACTTTAGGCGGTGAGCAGGTGCTCGATGTGCGCGAGAAGGAGGGCGTGATTTATCACTACACCGCCAAGGCGCTGTCGGGCACAGTCAAAGGGGTGCTCGATTGGGCAACGCGCTTTGAGAGGATGCAAAACCACTCGGGTGAGCATGTGGTATCGGGCATTATCCACCGCCATACCGGTGCGGATAATATTTCGTTTTCGCTTTCGGAGAGCGAAACAACGCTCGCTTTTAATGTGCCGCTGGAGGAAGCACTGCTGCGACAGGTCGAGAGAGAAGCCAATGCAGCGGTATTTGCCGACAAAAAAATCACTGCCTTTTACCCTGACCCCGAGAGCTTGAGCGAGTATGCATATCGCTCGAAATTAGAGCTTACGGAGAATGTGCGCTTGGTGGAAATAGAGCATATCGACCTTTGCGCCTGCTGCGCACCGCACTGTGCAAGTACAGGGCAAATCGGGCTTATTAAAATCATTGGCAGCGAAGCCTACAAGGGCGGCACAAAGCTGTGGATTGTGTGCGGCAAGCGCGCGCTGGAGCACTATGATATGCTGCTCGGGCAGGCGAAGCGAATTTCGCACCTGCTGTGTGCAAAGTTGGATACGCTGGATGCCGCCGTGCAAACCCTGCACCAAAATAAAGAAAAAGCGGAATATGCGCTCGTTTCCCTGCGCAGGCAGGCGATTGCCGCCGCTATCGAGGCGGTGGAGCCGACAGCCGGCGATTATACCACGGTGTGCGATTTTAAAGGGGATGATTTGCGCCTGTTTGCCGAGGGCTTAAAGGAAAGGGTCGGCGGCATCATCACGGTGCTCGAGGGCGATGATGCAAGCGGCTACCGCTATGTGATTACCGCGCGAGAAAAAGATATCGCGCCGCTTGTGAAAGAAGCCAATGCCGCACTGTGCGGCAGAGGCGGCGGCAGAGATAATATGGCGCGCGGGAGCTTTAGGGCGACGAGGGAGCAGGTGAACGCTCACTTTATTCACTTAGAGAAGAGAGAAGAGAGAAGAGAGAAGAATGAAGGGCGGGACACCCGCACCCGAATAAAAGAAAATCGCATAACTAATCCAATCGAGTGCGAGTGCCTCGCCCGCAACTCGACTTGAAAAGTCGAATATAACTGCGTTTTAACGCAATATAACTGACACATCGTGTCAATATAACTTGTGCGAAGCACAAATATAACTTAAAT
>ONWY01000098.1 GCA_900321665.1 uncultured Eubacteriales bacterium | reverse complement strand
AAAGCCGACAGAGGGGTAGACAGATTAGCCGAATGTAAATATGATGTTCAATTTACCCTCTTCTTTGCGAACGCAGTGAGCTATAACAGCTCGCCGCTGCAATCCTCTTTTCCCGCTGCGGTAATGCGCACGGTGCGGATACTGTCTTGCAGGTTTTCCTCCGTAGCAACTTTCACCGGGAGGTAGTTTTTGGTATGCCCTGTGTTATAGGCGCCCTTTTTGGTTTCAAAGAGTACCTCGTACTCCTTGCCGATTTGCGCGCGGAAAAACTGCTCGCGCATTTCCTGTGCAAGAGCACCCATTTCCTTCGCGCGCGCCGCTTTCACGGCTTTCGGGATTTGCCCCGGCATGCTTGCCGCGCGCGTGCCCTCTCTGACCGAGTAGGGGAACACATGCATTTTTTCAAAACCGATTTGTCGGGCAAACGCCATGGATTGCGCAAAATCCTCCTCGCTCTCGCCGGGGAAGCCGACCATGATATCGGTAGTTATCGTGCAATCGGCAAAGCGCTCGCGCAGTTTCCCTGCCAAGACGGTATATTCCGCCGCGGTATAGTGGCGGTTCATCGCTTTGAGTGTGGTATCGCAGCCGCTTTGCAGCGAGATGTGAAACTGCGGGCAAAATTTTTCCTCAGCCGCCAAGCGCGCGAGGATATCATCGCTGATGTGGTCCGGCTCGAGCGAACCGAGCCTGACACGGCGGATGCCTTCCTCCTGCGCCACCGCGTTCACCGCATCGGCAATATCGGCACCGCCCGCGTCATATGCCGAGAGGTTGATACCGACAAGCACGATTTCCTTGTAGCCTGCCGCCGCCAAGCGAGCGGCTTCGGAGCGAATGTCCTCCATCGGCTTCGAGCGCACTCTACCCCTTGCGTAGGGAATAGCGCAGTAGGCGCAAAAGCGGTTGCAGCCGTCCTCAATCTTCATCTCCGCGCGGGTTTTGCCGCTAAAATCGGATATAATACCGCTTTCAAACGCTTCGCCTGCCTCGTGGGGTCTGATATCCAAAATGCGCTCTTTTTCGCGCAAATAAGCCTCTATCAGCGCCGGCAACTGCTTGTGCTCGGTGTTGCCGATAACAATATCCGCTTCGCTCAGCTGCTCCGCCTGCTCGGGGTAGGCTTGGCTCATGCAGCCGGCAAGGATGGTGATGCACTCCGGGTGCTTGCGCTTGAAAGCGCGCACACTTTGCCTGGTCTTTTGGTTGCTGATTGCGGTGACCGTGCAGGAGTTGATGATGTAAATATCCGCTTCCTCCGCGTGGGGCACGATTTTATAGCCCGCTTCCTTGAGAGATTGTGCCATCAGCTCTGTTTCGTATTGATTCACTTTGCAACCGAGGGTGTAAAATGCCGCTTTCATCATTGCGCGCCTGCCGGCTCCTTTCCGAAATTCGTTAAAAATTTATTTCATTATAGTATAAACAGGTCAATTTTTCAATCTTTTCTCATATTTATTAAGGAGAACAGGCTGGAGGAGGAATCAGATTGAAAAAACTGTTTGCATTATTATTAAGCGCCGTATTGGTACTGTCGGGAGCGGTTTGCGCATTTGCAAAGGAGGATGCTCCCGTGAAGGTGGTTGCCAAGGCGGCAGTGCTGATGGATTTAAACACCGGCAAGGTGCTCTATGCGATGAAGGAAAACGACAGGCTTTACCCTGCATCGGTGACCAAAATTATGTCTTTACTGTTGGTGATGGAGGCGGTCGAGAGCGGTAAAATCAAGCTGACCGATAAGGTCGCGGCGAGCGAGAATGCCGTCAGCTTCGGCGGGTCACAGATTTGGCTCGAGGTGGGGGAGGAAATGAGCGTGGATGATATGCTCAAAGCGGTTTCCATCGCCAGCGCCAATGATGCTTGCACGGCGCTGGGCGAATATGTCAGCGGGTCGAGTGAAGCGTTTGTCGGCGCGATGAATGCCCGCGCAAAGCAGCTCGGGATGAAAAACACCCATTTTGAGAACTGCACCGGCTTGGATGAAACCGAGAAAAACCACTATTCCTCGGCGCTGGATATCGCGCTGATGAGTCGGGCGCTGATGCGCTATGACTTAATCAAGAAATATTCCGCCACATGGATGGATTCACTGCGCGGCGGCAAAACCGAGCTTGTCAATACCAACCGCTTAGTGCGCTTTTACCAAGGCTGCGTCGGCTTGAAAACGGGCACAACCACCAAGGCGGGCTTTTGCCTGAGCGCGGTAGCACAGCGCGAGGAAAGCTGCCTGTGCGCGGTGGTGCTCGGCTCCAAGACCTCGCAAGAGCGCTTTGACAGCGCGGCAGCGCTGCTCGATTACGGCTTCGCCAATTTTGAAACCGTGTCCCCGCGCATCACTTTGCCGCAGGGCGGCAGCCTGCCGGTGGAGGGCGCGATGCAAAGCACTGTGTCACTCTCGCTCGCGCAAAAAAAGGTGCTGTTGAGCGTTCCGAAGGGAGAGGGCGCCAATGTCAGCACCAAAATCGAGCTGCCCGAAAAGCTCCGCGCACCGTTGGAAAAGGGGCAGACTGTAGGCAAAATCACCTTTTACTTGGGAGAGGAGCCGCTGGGCAGTGTGGGCATCGTTGCAGGGGAAAGCGCCGAATTGCTGAATTTTTGGGGAGCGCTGGAAAAATTATTCAAAAGCGGGCTAACAAATTTTAATTAGCGGTTGCAATATTTCCCTTAATTTTGTATAATAGTTAAAAGCATATGTATTTAGAAAGGAAAATATTGCGCATGGCAACAAAACTCAACACAAAGTTTTTAGAAGGCTTTGTTTCCGATGAAGAAATTCGGCAAATCGCGCCGCAGGTCATTGCCGCCGCCCGCACCCTTCATGCGAAGGATGGCGCAGGCAACGATTTCTTGGGCTGGCTTGATTTACCGGTTGACTATGATAAGGAAGAATTTGAAAGAATCAAAAAAGCAGCTGCTACTATCCGCAAGAGCGATGTGTTAATCGTGATTGGTATCGGCGGCTCGTATCTCGGCGCAAGAGCCGTGATAGAAGCAATTAAATCGCACAATTACAATGCGCTGCCTAAGGATACACCCGATATTTACTTTGCGGGTAAATCCATCAGCGCCGATGAATTAAATGACTTAATCGCCATTTGCGAGGGCAAGGATTTTTGTGTGAATGTGATTTCAAAATCCGGCACTACTACCGAGCCGGCGCTCGCTTTCCGCGTATTCCGCGACATGGTAGAGCGCAAATACGGCAAGGAGGAAGCAAAAAAACGCATCTTTGTGACCACCGATAAAGCCAAGGGTACCTTAAAGGGCTTGGCAGATGCCGAGGGCTACGAAACCTTCGTTGTGCCCGATGATGTCGGCGGCAGGTTCAGCGTGCTCACCGCGGTCGGTCTGTTGCCGATTGCTGCAGCGGGTATCGATATCGATGCGCTGATGCAGGGCGCTGCCCGGGCGAGAGAAGCACTGTGTGATGAGGATTTGGAGAAAAATGATTGCTACAAGTATGCAGCCATTAGAAACATTCTCTATAACAAAGGCAGGAAAGTGGAGCTGTTGGCTTCCTACGAGCCGCGATTCGATATGATGTGCCAGTGGTATAAGCAGCTCTTCGGCGAGAGCGAGGGCAAAGACGGCAAGGGTATTTTCCCGGCTTCGGTTATTTTCTCTACCGATTTGCACTCTCTCGGTCAGTATATCCAAGAGAGCGGCGCAGCGCTGATGTTTGAGACAGTCGTCAACATCAAGCAACCGCAAAAGGAATATTACATTGAGGATGTCGAGGGAAATATCGATGGGCTCAATTTCCTCTCCGGCAAGCCGATGTCCTTTGTCAACGAAAAGGCTTTTGAGGGCACCATCCTCGCGCATTGCGACGGCGGCGTGGCAAACCTTGTTTTGGAGGTGCCGCAGCTCAATGAAGCGGAGCTTGGGTATTTGATTTATTTCTTCGAGAAAACCTGCGCGGTTTCCGGCTACACCTTGGGTGTGAATCCCTTTAACCAGCCGGGTGTTGAAAGCTACAAAAAGAATATGTTTGCGCTTTTGGGCAAACCGGGCTTTGAAGAGATGAAGGCAGAATTAGAAGCAAGAATTAAGTGATAATTCTAAAATAAGCGATTTTAGTAAAATTTTCCTATTACAATGGGATTTTAATAAAGGAAGGAGACAATAAAATGATTTCTATTATTGTCGGTTCAAAAGGCCACGGAAAAACAAAAAAGTTAATCAACATGGTTGATGAAGCTGTGAAAACCACACTCGGCAATGTCGTTGTGATTGAAAAGAAGCCGAACCTCGGCGCCAATATCACCACAAAGGC
This sequence comes from uncultured Eubacteriales bacterium, assembly GCA_900321665.1. GTDB lineage: Bacteria > Bacillota > Clostridia > Oscillospirales > Acutalibacteraceae > RUG714. The sequence continues at coordinate 1,417 of ONWY01000098.1, read as the reverse complement.
AAGACTTGTCAACACAGATGAATACGATATCAAATCTGTCAACGGGTTTTACGGTTTCCTTGCCGGCGTTTGCGCAGGCAACTATGATGTTACTCATATATTTGTCGATGCCACTCTCAAGATTATCGGCCGCGACTACAGCGAGCTTGTTACCTTCTTAAAGAGGGTAGAGGGGCTTTCTAAAGGCAGCAATGCCGATTTCATCCTCACTATCAGTGAAGATAAAGAAAATCTCCCCGCAGAGATTTTTGAAATCTGCAATTTGGTAGACTAACCGAAGCATTTTGACAAGGGTGTAATTTTTGCACCCTTGTATTTTTGCCTTTTTTAAAATAAGGATTGACAAATTGCGGTATTAAATATATAATATTTCGGTGGTATTATGATAATTGAGTTAAAAAAGCTATTTGAAAATGAGGGAACAGCGCTTCCGCTTGCTGCGCAGGTCGACTTATCCGACATTGAGCAAAGAGGGGAAAAACTGTTTGTGGCGCCCGTCAGCGTCAGCGGTGAATTCCGCAACAAATTGGGAGTTGTTTCTCTGGTAGCGACAGCTCGGTTTACATACCGCGCTCCGTGCGACAGGTGCGCCGAACCGGTCGAAAAGCAATTTTCGGTACCAATCGAGCACTGCCTGGTCAGCGAGCTGAATAACGAGGATAACGACGATTTTCTTGTGGTAGAAAACTTCAAGCTTGATGTGGACGAGCTGATTCGTACCGATGTGTTATTGAGCCTGCCGAACAAGTACCTTTGCAAGGAGGATTGCAAGGGGCTTTGCACAAAGTGCGGGGCAAACCTGAACCTCGGCGCATGCGGTTGTGCCAAAGAGGTGGATCCGCGGCTGGCTTCATTGCTGGATTTGCTGGATGATTAATTTCGTAAAATGATTACATTTTTTAAATAAGGAGGTGCCCAAAAATGGCAGTACCAAAGAGAAAAACTTCAAAGGCGCGCAGAGATAAGAGGCGTTCAAGCGTTTGGAAGGCTAAGGCTCCCACTCTTGTTGAGTGCCCGAATTGCCACGGCTACATGGCTCCTCACAAGGTTTGTGCTAATTGCGGCTATTACAACGGTGAGGAAATCATCAAAAAGGATGAGGACTAATTCAGTCAACACTTTGTTAATGACTTATCGGCTATCTGCGTTGTGCGGGTAGCCTTTTGTCCTTTTAGCTCGCTTCGAGAGCAGTTTATAGTGTTTAGTGTTTGGTTTTTAGGTGAATTTTGAATTGCGGTGGCGGAGCAGCGGCACTGTATGCCAAACGATGTTGCCTGCGGCAAACGATGTTGCGCTATAGCGCAAATGAAGTTGCACTATGTGCAAACGATGTTTTGCTTCGCTCTATGGCTCGCTTCGCTCGCAAAGAAGAAAGAAAAAAGAAGAAAGAAGAATGGTGGTGGCAAGGCTGCGCCTT
>ONWY01000066.1 GCA_900321665.1 uncultured Eubacteriales bacterium | reverse complement strand
GCCGTCCCACAGCGCGGCAAAGGAAAAGCGCGGGAAAGAGGCTAATTTGCGATTTTCGCGCGCGGAAAATTCTCTCGCCGGGTGCAACAGTGTAAACAGCCCGAGAGCCAATGTTAAGCATATAAACACAGCCGCTAAGCTGATGATAATTCTCTTTTTCTCTTTCATCCTCTTCACCTCAAAATGCCGCATACAGGAACGATGTGTAGGTATCGCTTACCATCGATGCCACGCACAGCGCAAAGGCAAACACCAAAATGAGTGTGTATACCGGCGAAAACCATTGCAAGCGCTTGCGCTTGAGGATGTTAAGCACATTGCAGAAAATCGGCAGTGCAAAAAATGCGCTCAGCGCCAAGAGCAAGACAAACGAAGCGAGGTAGTAACCGCCCGCAGAGCCGCCGGTGCCGATGCCAACCATATTACCGAGATAGCGGAAGGCAGCCGAGAGCGAATCGGAGAAGAAAAATACCCAACCCACCATCACTGCAAGGAAGGTGAGCAACGAGCGAAGGATGCCGGGCACGCGCTTCATCGCCTTGTTTAAAAACAGCTTTTCCGCTGCGTTAAATACAAAGTGGTACAGCCCCCAGAAAATGAAGGTAAAGCTTGCGCCGTGCCAAATGCCGGTGAGCAGAAATACCACAAACAAATTGAATATCTGCCTCGCCTTCCCCTTGCGGTTGCCGCCCAAGGGAATGTATACATAATTGCGGAAGAAAGCGCCCAGGCTGATATGCCACTTGCGCCAAAAGTCCTCAATGCTGATTGCCGTATAGGGGTATGCAAAGTTTTTGGGCATGGTGTAGCCAAACATCTTCCCCAAACCGATTGCCATATCCGAGTAACCGGAAAAGTCAAAATACAGCATAAAGGTATAAGCGAGCGCCCCGAGCCATGCCTCAAGTACCGTTCGCTCGCTCGCGGTAGAAATCGCGGTAAAGAGCACGCTGAGGTTGCCCGCCAAGAGTGTTTTTTTCACAAGCCCCGTGATGTACAGCTCCATGCCGGCATTCAAATTTTGCTTGCAGTAGTTTTCGCTCGCAAGCATTTGGTTAAATTCATCGAAGGAAACAATCGGTCCGCTCGTAATCTTCGGGAAAAAGGTCACAAACAGGCAAAAGTCGAAAAAGCGCGGTACCGCCTGCCTGCCGCTATTGACATCGCACAAAAAGGAGATGAGCGAGAAGGTGACAAACGAAATGCCAATCGGCACCGCAATACCCGCTGCCGCCGCCGGCAAGCCGAACAGGGAGCGGAAAAAGTTAAAATATTTAAAGTAGCCGAGAAAGCCGATATCCGCCGCCAGCGCCGAAATAAACACGAAGCGCGCAAGCTTTCCCTTGCCTGCCTCTTTTAAGCTGCACAACTGCTTAGCGCTGAAGAAATTAAACACGATAACGACCGATAAATAAATCAGGTCGCTCAGGTTTCCCCACGCAATAAACAGCACGCTGAGGAGGATTAACAATGCTTTTTTTGCCCGCTGCGGCACCACTTTATAAAGCAGTAGCGACAAGGGCATAAATAGGCACACAAAAATCAGTTGATTAAATGCCATACCACCCCTCCTTACAGCGCCTCGCGAAAGGCGCTGTCCGCCTTCGCGCACTCTTCGTGCACCACAAAGAGGATGTAGTTGCCCTGCACATCGATAATGGAGGAGTCGCTCAAGAGCGCGTACTGCTCCACACCGTAGCCGTCAAAGCTCTTTTTCTGCGTGGCAAGCCTGGCGGCAATCGCTTCTTTTACCTGCTCCTGCTGCGAAAGGTCTTTGAGCTGCACCACGAGCAGCTCCTGCGCATCCATATTGCTCGCCGGCCAATAAAGCACCACGCTTTCAAATGCCGCGCTATCTAAGCCATACAAGCGTTTAAAGGTGCTCTCGCTTCCCTTTTTCATCTTGCTCAGGTCAATGCTCTCGCTCACCGCAGCACTGACATCCTCCATCGCGGCTTTGCTGATTTTATTTTGGCTTGCAAGCACAATCAGCAACACCGCAAAGGCGATAACAATGCTCCAGCGCAGGGCACCGAATATGATATTTTTTCTTGAAAGTGATTTCATCATTTCTCTGTTTCCGCCATCAATGCAGCTATGTATAAATTCTTTGCCCACATCGGGTAAAACGCAGGTCTTAAATGCACACCGTCATCATCATAAAGAGAGTCCATATACTGCTCCACAAGCGCGCTGTTATCTACATACACCACGCCCTTTTCCTCGCACACTCTTTGCAGCGCCTTATCAAAATCGGGTATTTTACGCCACACCGGGTTCTTTTCGAGCGCCGCTTCCGTCGCCGGAAGAATGGAGGAGGCGACAATCATCGTGTCGGGAAGCTCCTTTTGCAGGGTGTCAAAGATATCGGCAAGCTCCGCACCGTATGCCTCGCCGCTTTCCCAATAGCCGATGCCGGTATCATTTAAGCCATAACACAGGTACAAGGTCGCCGGAGAGATTTTTTTAAGCTTATCGATATCGGTTAAAATGTCGCGAATGGTGTTGCCGCCCGCGGCAAAGACTCTGTCATCGCGCAAAAATTTGTAATAGGAAAAGCCGACACAGCGCGAGTCACCCATAAAGACGTAATTATCAAACATCGCCCAAATGCCGCTCTCGGACTCATCAATCTCATCCGACAGCTCCTGTTCTGCTTTCTTAAGCATCGCTTCCACCCGCAGCCGTTTGATTTCCTTCTCCACCGCCTTGGCATCCTGCTTTTCGAGCGCTGCCAGCTGCTCCGGCACCTCTGCGGGCGCCGGCTTCGCTCGCTGCTTCGCCTCGGAAATAATCACACAAAGCAGCAAAACAGCACAAAGCGCCGCACACGCAATCAAGGTATAATAAGTGGTGCGGTTCATATGATGAAAAAACTCGGAGATTTTCTTTCGCTTCATCGGTTCCCTTTTACCGCGCGCATAAAGAATAGAAGCTTTATACCCGCTCTCTTAATAAAGTAATTAATATAATACATAGAAAATGAAGCCCGCTTTTAAAAAGCAATTGCTTCACTGTCTAACGGTTCTTATTTATTATATAAAAACACACAAGCTTTTGCAATCATTTTATGAAAGATGAGCCGAGAAAACACGTCACAGCCGATATCGCAGTACCCGCAACCGCCTCATATCACACCCGCATACCGAAACAAAGCCGAGGGCGACTGCCCTCGGCTTTGTCAAAAGGAGTAAAAATATGAAATAAAAAAGTTATTTATTAAAAAGCATTTAGCTTTTTGGTGTTGTTACACCGAGGGCGGGGCTGCCGCCCCCGGCTTTTAAAAGGAGTAAAACATGAAAAGTTTAATATCAAAACACATTGCTGTGGAGTTTTTTGTTTGCCGAGGGCTATTGCCCTCGGGCTTTTAAAAAAGATAAAAAATGAAACGATTCGTTTTCTATTAAAAACACACTGACTGTGTGGATTGCGTTTGCCGGAGCGGGGTTACCGCCCCGGCTTTGTTAAAAAGGAGTAAAAAATATGAAATGAAAAAAGTTATTTATTAAAAAGCGTTTCGCTTTTTTGGTGATGGTTTGCCGAGGGCGGGGCTACCGCCCCCGGCGTTGTTAAAAAGGAGTAAAAAATATGAAATGTATCTATTCAAAACATATTGCTATGTTTTTGACCTTTTTCCAAGTTGCCTTGGAATGAGGGAGATTGAAACTCTCGCTGCAATTGATCGCTGTTTGCTTTCCTTATCTTGGTTCCAAGTATACCCGCCCAATGTGAAGAAAATATAAAGCGAGTGTTAAAACTGTATGAAAAGAAAGTGAACAATATGTGAAGAGGTGCTTTGCAGTCCTATTAGCAGGAAAAGCCCGCTGTCTTTGTGCGGCGGAGCGCATACTCTTTCCTTCCCTGTGCGGCGCTTTCGCCCAAACCCGCTCGCGGTACAGAGCAGAGCATATGCCTTTTTGCAGCGCAAAAAAGCAGAGCTTTCAAAAGAAAGCTCTGCTAATTTATTGTATTCTCTATTAATTACTACGCAATTTTAGTCCAATTATAGGTGTTAATAAAGGTAGTCTTTTCAAGACTTGCCGTAACATTACCGATGCTCATTAACTTAACATCCATCTTCGCATCACCGTAAATAAACAGGGAGGTGTGAAGCTGTACAAGGTAGCCGGAAACCGGGTCAATCACTGCCACGATAGCGGAATCCTTGTAGGTCAGGTCAGCGTAATAGATGGTGCCGTTGCCGCCGAAATCGGTCAACAGGTCTTTCGCCTGCACAGTACCCATGCAGTGCGCATGCGGTGTGTCGGGAGTCACCTTCGGGTCGGTCATCTCACACTGCGCATCGTTGAGCACAATGGTAATCTTCCAATAACCGTCGGAAAGCTCCTCTGCCTGCGCATCCTTCACCATATCATCGGCAATCTCGCACATGTAGTCTTGCTCCCAAGCGGGAAGGGTGTTTTTCGGGGTTCTCACATCACCGTCACCGGTCTTGTTGCCGTTGGCATCGGTGCCGCCGGAGAACGCACAGGTGTACTCCTCGGGCTTGGGTGAAAATTGGTCTATCAGCTTGTTGGCAGTGGGCATCAGGCTCGGTGCCAACTCTTTACCGGTTTCATCCACAATGATAGCGCCGACTTGGATTTTTGCACCCTCTGCGATGATATCCACAGTCTGCTCGTTTGCCGCCTTAGTGGCATTTGCCACATCGGTATATAATTTCACAATAGAGCTTTTATCTGCCGGGAGCTTGGAGCAATCCACTCCGGATTTTGCGCTTGTTTCCAGCTTTTTATACTCTACATCGGAAGCCTGGTCCTGCTTGCCTGCTGCTGCAAGGCAACCGGGGCAGGTACAGGTGACTTCAACTGTTTTCATAAATAAGCTGCACCCTGTTAATGAGAACAATAATGCAGCCATCAAAACGATTGCAATTACTTTTTTCAATTGACTAACTCCTTTCTGACTATTTGGTAAGTGTTTACCCTAAAAACCAAATTCTAATCGAATCAGCCAATTTCCGACCAATTGTAAACGATATCGGATTTAACATTGATAGAGCCCTGCAGCTCAAAGCCGAGCTTACCGGTTGCATCGATCATATAATCCATGTGGTGGGTCAACTGCACAAGGTAACCGCAAGTAGGGTCAATCACTGCTGTCAGGGAAGAATCCTTGTAGTTAATCTTTGCGTATGTAATCTTAGCGGGGCCGAAGGACTTCAACAAATCGGAAGACTTCATAACGCCGGTGAATTTTGCTTGAGGTGTTTCGGGGTTGTTCTCGGGGTCGGTAAACTCAATCTCGGTGGGATTGACTGTGATGCTGATTTTCCAATAGTTGTCGTCGAGCTTCTCGATGGTGGCATCGGAAATGTCTGCATCGGTCAAAGCGGACATATAGTCCTGACCGCTGACGGGAAGCACCTCTTTGGTGGTGGAATCGTTGCCGTCTTCATCCGTTACCGCGGAATCTACACCGTTGACAAAGTTATAATCGGAGGTAACGCCTGCGGGAGCGAAGCTCTTAACAAGGCCTTTAACGGTTTCCATTGTGCCGTCGCCTGCGGGGCTGCCGCCGGTGCTCAAAGCGGTGATGTCGGTCTTAGCGCCGGGGTCATTTTTGGAAACCTTTTGGTTCGGAGCAGCCTTGGTGGCATTGGCAACATCATTAAATAACTTCAAGATGCCTGCCTTGTCGCTGGGCATATTGGAGCAATCCACGCCGGAGTTGCCGTTTGCCTTCAAGGTGGTGTACTCGGTGCCGCCGCCGGCTTGCGCATTACAGTCGCAGGTACACTCGATGGTGACATTCTTTGCGCAGCCTGCAAAGCAGCCTACAACAAGAAGTGTGACTAATAATAGAGAAATAACTTTTTTCATTTTGGGATATCCCCTTTCATAAAATTTGCTTGCGAATCTTTATTATCAAAATTTGGGCGCAAAAATGCCTTTGATAAATAAAGTCTTAAATATAATTTATCTTATTTTATATTAAAAGTCAATAAAAAATATGATAATTTTTGCTCCGAAATTGTCTTTTTTGCAAAGATTTGTAATTTCGCACAAATTGTGTTATACTTTTTTGGATGAATTGCGAGGTGAGAAAAGATGAAACTGATTTCTTGGAATGTAAACGGTATTCGCGCCTGTGTCAAAAAGGGCTTTGAGGATTTTTTCAAAGCCGCCGATGCCGACATTTTTGCCATTCAGGAAACAAAGTGCCGGCCTGAGCAGATTGAACTGCACACCGCGGGCTACGAGCAATATTGGAACTCTGCCGAGCGCAAGGGCTACTCCGGCGTAGCGGTTTTCAGCAAGGTAAAGCCGCTTTCGGTCAAATACGGCATGGGCATTGAGCAGCACGATAAAGAGGGCAGGGTGATTACCGCGGAATATGAGCATTTTTACTTTGTCACCTGCTACACACCCAATTCCAAAAACGAGCTGCTGCGCTTAGATTACCGCATGGAGTGGGAGGATGCTTTTCGCGCTTATCTAAAGGCTTTAGATGCGCAAAAGCCGGTCATTTTCTGCGGCGATTTAAATGTCGCGCACAAGGAAATTGACTTAAAAAATCCGGACACCAACCACCGCAATGCGGGCTTTACAGACGAGGAAAGAGGCAAGTTCTCCGCCCTGCTTGAGGCAGGCTTTACCGACTCCTTCCGCCTGCTGTACCCCGACACCGAGGGTGCCTACTCCTGGTGGAGCTACCGCATGCGCGCAAGAGAGCGAAACGCGGGCTGGCGCATTGACTACTTTTGCGTTTCCGACAGGATAAAGGGCAACATCACGCAAGCCAAAATCCACGCGGATGTATTCGGCTCCGACCATTGCCCGGTGGAGTTGGAGATAGATGTATAAATTCTAATTTAGCGCACACTTCTTGCGCTAAATTAGCAACCGCTTAACGCCCTCCCTTGTCAGGGAGGGGGGACCGCTTGCGGTGGGCGGGTAGT
>ONWY01000129.1:4526-5741 GCA_900321665.1 uncultured Eubacteriales bacterium | reverse complement strand
ACTACCCGCCCACCGCAAGCGGTCCCCCCTCCCTGACAAGGGAGGGCGTTAAGCGGTTGCTAATTTAGCGCAAGAAGTGTGCGCTAAATTAGAATTTATGATTGATTTATAGCATAAATTATGGTAGAATGGTTTTTAGATAAGGGAGTAGTTGGCGCAGCGAGCTGCGTAATTACAGTCAACACACATGGCAGGGGCATCTGCCTGGCGTAATTTTAAACAATGAGACTTATCTGCGCTTGCAGGTAGTCTATCATTTACCTGCTAAAAGGAGAAACACCTCTAAAGCAGGTTTTTTCTTTTGTGAAACCAAATATGATTTTGAAAGGGAAAGCGTATGAAGTTTTATCTTGAAAGCGTGGAGGATGTTATCCGCGCGGTGGATTCTTCTCCCGAGGGCATCAGCGAGGCTGAAGCAGCTGCCAGATTGGAGAAAAACGGTAAAAACAAGCTTGATGAAGGCAAAAAGGATTCCTTACTCAAGCGCTTTTTTAACCAGCTCAAGGACCCGATGATTATTATGCTCATCGTCGCGGCAGCCATCAGCTGCGTGACCGGCTTTTTAAAGGGCGAGGGGTTAGATGCCGATGTGTTCATCATCCTCTTTGTGGTCATTGTTAACGCGGTATTGGGTGTTTACCAAGAGAGCAAAGCGGAGGCGGCGATTGAAGCACTGCAGGAGATGAGCGCGGCAAAATCCAAGGTCATTCGCGGCGGCAAAATGCAAATTGTGCACAGCGAGGACCTCGTTGTGGGTGATGTGATTGTGCTCGAAGCGGGCGATGCCGTGCCGGCAGATGCCAGAATCATCGAGTGCGCCTCTATGAAGATTGAGGAAGCAGCTCTGACCGGTGAATCCGTTCCTGTCAACAAGGCAATCAAGGCCTTGGGTTTGGGCAGCGAGGATGATGTGCCGCTTGGCGACCGCAAAAATATGGCATACATGGGCTCAAGCGTTGTTTACGGCAGAGGTACCGCAGTGGTGACCGCCACCGGTATGGATACCGAGATGGGCAAGATTGCCGATGCGCTTGCAAAGGCAGAAGAGAGCGAAACACCGCTGCAGTTAAAGCTTAACCAATTATCAAAAATTTTGAGCATTGTGGTTATCATCATCAGTGTGCTTATCTTCGGTATTCAGTTGGTTGCCGATGCGATCAACGGCTCTTTGAAAACAGATGCACTGCAAACCGTTCTCGAGTGCTTCATGATTGC
>ONWY01000129.1:0-4504 GCA_900321665.1 uncultured Eubacteriales bacterium | reverse complement strand
TACGATTGTACTTTCCATCGGTGTAACCAACATGAGCAAGAAAAATGCGGTTATTCGCAAGCTTACTGCTGTGGAAACGCTCGGCTGCGCGCAGATTATCTGCTCCGATAAAACCGGTACCTTAACCCAAAATAAGATGACCGTTGTCGAGGAGTTTACCAAGGATAAAAAGCTTCTTGCGCAGGGCATGAGCCTTTGCACCGATGTAAAGGTCGAGGGCGAAGAGGTGCTTGGCGAGCCCACCGAGGTGGCGCTTGTGAACTATGCTCTTAGCATGGATATGAATAAAAATGATTTGCAGGCTTCTTACCCCAGAGTGGCGGAAGCACCGTTTGACTCCGGCAGAAAGATGATGTCTACCCTGCATACGATAGAGGGCAAAACCGTGCAATACACCAAGGGTGCTCCCGATGTGGTGCTCAGCTTGTGTACCAAGTATTTTGACGGTGAAAAGGTTGTCGATTTAACCGATGCGCTCAGGCAGGAGATTATGGCAGCCAATAAGGCGATGGCAGACAAAGCGCTGCGCGTGCTTTGCCTTGCGATGAAGCCGGAGGCGACCACCGACTTTGCGGAGCCTGCCGAGATAGAACAAGAGCTCGTGTTTGTCGGCTTAACCGGTCTGATTGACCCGGTGCGCCCGGAGGTAAAGGATGCAATTGTAGAGTGTAACGAAGCCGGTATCCGCCCGATTATGATTACGGGCGACCACAGAGATACCGCAGTTGCCATTGCAAAAGAGCTTGGCATTATCAGCGATGAGAGCGGCTCTCTCACCGGCGCGGAGCTCTCAAAGATGAGCGATGAAGAATTTGATGCCAATGTAGAGAAATACTCTGTTTATGCCCGCGTTCAGCCCGAGCACAAGACCCGCATTGTCAACGCTTGGCACAAGAAGGGCATGGTCACTGCCATGACAGGCGACGGTGTCAACGATGCGCCGTCCATCAAATCGGCAGATATCGGTATCGGCATGGGTATCACCGGCACGGATGTTACCAAGAATGTTGCCGATATGGTGCTTTCGGATGATAACTTTGCGACAATTGTCTCCGCCGTGGGCGAGGGCAGAAGGATTTATGATAACATCAGAAAAGCAATTCAATTCCTGCTTTCCTCCAACCTTTCGGAGGTGCTGATTATCTTAATCGGCACGGTCTTTATGGGCTTGATTTTAAAAAGCTTCGGTGTTACCGCAGCAGGCGGTGCGCTGTTGGCAGGCACGGCAACCACCGTTTTATTGCCGACACACTTACTGTGGATTAACTTGGTGACCGACTGCTTCCCGGCACTCGCTTTAGGGCTTGAGAAGGAAGAACCCAACATTATGAAGCGTATGCCGAGAAAGTCGACCGACGGTATCTTCGCCCAAGGCATGGGGATTGATGTGCTCTACCAAGGCTTAATCGTTACCGTATTAACCCTTGCAGCGTATGTCATCGGTTATATTGATGCTGCCGGCGGTCAGCCGATGCCGGAAAATGAAACCTGCAAAATGGCAATGACAATGGCATTTTTAACCATGAGCATGTGCGAAATTTTCCACTCCTTCAACATGCGCTCGCAGCGCCAATCCATCTTCAAGCTGCCGACTCAGAATTGGGCAATTTGGGGCTCGATGGTGCTCAGCTTGCTGCTCACCGGTTTGGTGATTGAAATTAAGCCGATTGCAAACCTGTTTAATTTCTACAACCTCGATGTGAAGCACTATCTTATTGCGATGGGTCTTGCGATTTCCATTATCCCGATTGTGGAAATTGTGAAAGCCATTCAAAGAGCTGCAAGCAAAAATAAATAGAATAGAAATCAAGGCTCTTGTGCTCAGGCGCAAGAGTCTTTTCTTTTATGATTAGAAAATATAAAAATAGGGTGGTATTTTGCTGTTGTCTATGATATAATATTAAAAAATAATTAACTGAGTTGATTAAATGGAGAATGATATGAGCGTAAAACGATTTTCTAAAAACGTGATTGCCGCTGTGTTAGCGGTGGCAATGCTGCTTTCCTTCCCGATAGCGGTAGCGCCTCTTGCGGTGGCGGACGAAGCACACCCGGTGGAGGATTACTATATTGAGATTGATGTTTCTATCATCAATTGCGACAACGGTTACTCTGCCGAAAGGTCTTTTTTAGGCCCTGATGTGCGCAACCCCGGCGCAATGCTCGGCGGCGGCGATGCCTACTACAAGGATATGGGCGGTATGGTCATTTGGTATACCGATGAAAACGGCAGAGGCGAAAATGTAAGCGCCGATACCATTGATTTCGGACCGAACGGACTCAATTATGTGTATAACGGCGGCCCGGCGGGCGAGCATACCATTGCCGGCACGCTCAGCGGTTTCCCGACAAGCTTTGCGGTATACAACAACAATGACCACAATCACTCTATTTTGGGCAGCGGCGATGTGGAATGGTCGGTCAACGAAATCCGCATCGGTTCCGATGAAGACCACATGAGCACCCTTTGGAAGGGTGACTGCCATGTCAAAAACAGAAACGGCGCACAGCCGACACGCTACAAGGTGGATTTTAACGGCAATGTATCGGTATGGTCTGTGGAAGGCATCAGCGACAGCACGATGGAAGTGAATGATTATACCTATGTTAAAAACAGTGCCGGAAATTTCGTGATGAATAAAACGGATGCCTCTTCATACTTGGCAAATCGCGAGCCGTGGACCTTGCCGTATCTCAACTCTCTTGTTGCCACAGGCGAAGAGAGTGCGATGTGGGGTGATTTGGCGATTGTGAATGATGAAAGCACCTTTAGAGCCGCCAACAATTATTACTGCACCGACCAATACGGTGTGAAGATTGCCGAGCCTGTTGTGGCATATGATATTGTAAACTACAACGGCGAGGACTATTCCACTGCAGCTGTTGTGGATGCGGATTATATTCAAACCTGCGGGGACATACGCTTTGACCAAAAGGAAGGCAAGATTTTTGCCGGCGAAAGCGGCTATGCGGCAGGCGAGAGCGCCACGCACCCGTTCACGACCCGTGCGACCTACATTTTTGGCGGCAAGAGCCTGGCTGTTACGGAAAGTGCCGTGCTGACATACCCGGAAATCCCGGTAATTTGGAGCTACAAGGCAACCAAGGAGGGTGCGGTTGTTACAGAGCAAATGAATGATTCCGTGTTGTTCGGTAATACGATTAAAGACAGCGATTATCCCGGCGAGGACAGCACAAGGGTATATTATACAGAGGATTATCACTTTAAAAACGGCAGCTTTAAAACAGTGCGTATTACGGATGAAACCCTTTTGGAGATGCAGGGCTATGAATCCGAAGCGCACAGCTTGAGCATGTTTGTGCCGATTGAGGGTGATGATACTTACCATCATCACGCTTGCGCATGCGGCTATGCCGTGAAGGAGGCACACGCGTGGAACAGCGGCGAAATCACCAAGAAAGCCGGCTGCACCGAGGCGGGTGAATTTACCTACACCTGCACCGTTTGCGGCGGCGAAAAGCACGAGGAAATTGCCAAAACCGGTCACAGCTGGGATAACGGCATCGTGACCAAGCCCTCCACCTGCTTTGAAAACGGCATTAAAACCTACACCTGCACGGTGTGCGGTGAAACCAAAACCGAAAAAATCAATGCGTTGGAGCATGCACCGGTGCTGCACCGCAACCTGCCTGCAGACAAGCAAGCGGGCGGCGCATATTATCAGTGTGACAACTGCGGCAGTTATTGGGCTGCGGTATATGACAGCGAAAAAGAGCAGTATACCATTCCCGATGAAGAGCCGGCGGCATCCTTGGAAGAAGCACTTGCCGCTTCCGACAGCCTGCCTGCACCGTATTTTAACATTTTTTACGATACCGATGAACGCGTGCAATACGATTACAGCACCAGAGGGGCATCGCTTAAGTATGAGTACCTCAAGCGACCGGATTATCAGCCGATGCGCTTCTCCGCCTCTGTCAGAGTACCTGAGGGAGTGAATTATGCGATTGGTGCCGCGGGCAATGCCATCACGGATGTCGGCATTATTTACTCGCAAACCAAGCTCATTGAGGGGCTCGATGCCTTCACCATCGGTGCAGAGAATGTGTACCGGATGAGCGTGAAAAGCAAAAACTCCGCTGCGGTTTACGACGGCTCGAATTGGGGCGGCGTGACCAAGCACGAGAGTGCCGACGGCACCCACCTGACCTTTAATCTGGTGGTGAATGTCTTGCCGGAAAATTGGAGGGAGGAATACTGCGCAAGAGCGTATATCACCTACAACTATTGCGGTTTTGAATACACGGTTTACGATGAAGCGTTTTCGACCAGAAGCGTTGCCTACCTCGCGCAAAAGGTGGTAGAGAGCCCGAGCGAAACGCAGGCGGCAAAGGACTATTGCCAAAGTGAAATATTGGATATTTTAGAGCAGCTTTAAAGCGTGAAATAAAAAGCGGTGCGGGCAAAGGTGAGTCCCCGTAACGAAGGTTAGCCCTCAAATCGCATCTTTTTCGCCATAATTGCATTAAAATAGTCGCTTAG
>ONWY01000128.1 GCA_900321665.1 uncultured Eubacteriales bacterium | reverse complement strand
TCGCCCTCAACGGAGAGTGCGAGCAGGAAGTTGCCGCACTGCTTTAATTCCTTGACAAACGCTTCATCCACCAACGTGCCGTTGGTATACGCCAAAAAGACACATTCCGGATTTTCCTTAGCGAGTCTCAAAACATCCTTTTTGCGCACCAGCGGCTCACCGCCGGTAAACATAAAGATTCTTGTGCCCAGCGCCTTTGCCTGCGCAACAATGCTTTGCATCTGCTCTAAGGTTAAATTCAGGTGATGGTTATACTCCGCACTCCAGCAGCCCTTGCAGCGCAGATTGCAGGCGCTGGTGGGGTCAAGCAGGAGAATAAAGGGAATATTGCACCCGTATTTTTCGCGGTTCGCGCGCACCTTTTTGGTGCCGTAAATCGCGCCGTGAAGCCCGAAAGCCACGAGCATGTTTTCGATTTGCTCATGGTCTATCTCGTCAATCAGCTTAATGGCAAACTTGTGCCAATTGTTCTCGGGGTCCGTTGCCATTTTCACCATACCGTCGTAGGCGCTTGCGGGGAAGGTTTTCCCCATCAGCCGCTTGGCGATACGGATGATTTTCATCATATTCTTTTCGGGGTCTTTTTTAATGAACTTCAGTGTTCTCCCAATGATAAGATGGGCTATCTTATCCATTACTGCATGTTCCATTTATTTCCTCCGTAACTATTTTTATATAATATAATAACTTTTGGCTGTTGTCAATAAGCAAATGCTATGATTTTTTCTCATAGCTGTTACGGCGGCAGTTTGCCATAGCGGGCAAATACCGCCTGTTGCTTTTAATCCTCATCAATTAAGTCATTGTATTTTTTGATATTGTGCTCGCCCCACACATAGTTTATGACCATAAACACCGCGCCGAGCACCGCCATATCCACTACCGCATTTACAAGTATGGTCAAAAACGGCGTGCTTAACGCAATGGTTGTAAAATTAAAATTTTGGTTGATGCGATTGAGGGTGATATTGAGCGTGGTTAAAATAGCGGCATTTATCAATGAATCCGCAATATAGGCTTTGATGCGGATGGTTTTATCCTTCCCCCCGCGGGCTGTCGGCAGCGGCTTGCCCAAGAAGGTTTCGGGCAAATCCACATCGTCCTTGCGGTGCTGCAAAAGCAAGAAAACCAACAGCGAGCCTAAAAAGAGCAATATCTCCTGCGTGGTGCTCTCCGCGCCGTATTTTACCGTTTTATAAATACCGATACCGACCAGTGCCACCCATATTAAAATAAGTGTAATAACCGCGGCAGAGCCTGTGTTTTTAGCGGTTCTCTCGTCCGAATTTACCGGTTTATTTTTCATTGCTCTCCTCCTGCCAAAATAAGTCGTTTAATGTCGTTCCCAACACCTTGCAAATTTCAATGCAAAGCCCGAGTGTCGGGTTATATTTTCCCGATTCTATCATCAAGATGGTTTGGCGGGTGACCCCGACCTCGCACGCAAGCTTTTCTTGTGACATATCCTTTGCCACCCTTGCCGCTTTCATTTTCAGGTTTTTCAATCAATTTCCTCCAAGCTTTCATTTTCCTTTGCTAAAAATAGTGGCGAGAGACCGATGCTCTCGCCCTTTTTCGAAGCGTGGCGAAATGACTTTCGCCACGCTTCACAAGAAAAGGAATATGAAAAAGTTTTCCGAAAAATCTTTATTGCATTTACATTATATAGTATCTCCCGCAAAATGTCAATTATATTTTACATTTTGTTTTATTTTTCTTACAAAAAAACAAAGAAATAAACTCTCTGTTGGGAGTCAGAGAGTTTATTAAGGGGGTTATGAAAAAGCACATATATTGCTCTGGATGTCTTTGTTTTACTGTATCTTCATTATACCACAAAAAAAATAAAATGAAAGAGGCAAAAAATAGAATATTCCCCTGTTTTTTTATGCATTATTCACATATTGCACACATTTTGTATAAAAATTGTGAAAATTTCTAAGCAGTTTTCACAATTACAACTGTGCTAACTGCGGTATGCTTTTTTCAAGGCGCGGCTTTAAGCGCATTAAAAGGAGCATAAAGGCAACCTCTGCCGCAAAATATACCGCCGCCTGTATCGCGCGCGTCAGCGCAAGAGCGCCGACTATCGGCAAAACGCTTGTGCCGTATTTTGTTATGCCGTTGACAATAAAGTAAAAAGCGAGGTTGAGCGTGTTAAGCACTAAAGAGCCGATGCCCTGGCACAAAAACGCCGCCAACACAATGCGCACCGGGCGCAGCTTTTTGCTGCAAAGTAAGCCGATGGCTAAGCCCATCAGCGCACTGACCACCGTAAACCCCGGAAAATACGCACCGGTGGGCATAATCAGCGCGCTGAGTAAATCTCCCAAGCCGCCGACCGCCATGCCCCATACCGGTCCCAAAAACACGCCGGCAAGGATAAGCGGTATAAAGCTGAACTTGTATTGATTGGTCATCAGGTTGATTGCCGTGAAGCGGTCAAACACAAAGTACAGTGCAACGAGCACTGCCGCAAGCGTCAACTTAAAAATATACTGTTTTTTTCGATTCATACACATTCCTTTCTCTCGCTTCAAAAGAAAGAAAGCGGGAATCTTCACGATTCCCGCAAAACGGCATTTGCACTCTCTTTAACTCAAGCGGGATGCGACTATCGCACCGCAGGAATAATTCCCTTCGTTCGGCAGACAACTCCCCGTCCTGCCGACACTTAACGCGCGATACTCTACTCTTTTTTCTTTATTGTAGCACAGCCGCTTTCAAAAAGCAAGAAGGCGCGCGATGCGCGCCTTCAAAATTGCCCTTAATTAATCAATCCGCCTTGGTTTTGGTTAGAGCCGCTATTCTCCGCTTGCTTTGTCGGCTTATACTCGATAAGCTCTACCTCCACTGTTTTTTGCTTGCCGTCACGCGAGTAGGTTACACTGACCGTATCGCCGACACTGTAGCCTTCTAAAAGCTTTGTCAGCTTCGCATAAGAGCTGATTTCCGTATCGTCTATTTTTACGAGTCTGTCACCGCGCTGCAAGCCGGCTTTTTCTGCACCTGAGCCGGAATTCACATTGTAAACATACACACCCAGCTCGGTAACACCCGAGGAAACGGCTGTTTGCAGGTCGGATATTTCCATTGCCGTAATGCCAAGCTGTGCTCTGCCCTTTACATAACCGTACTCAATAATATCCTCAATGGTGGCCTTCGCCGTTGCAATCGGAATGGCGAAACCTAAGCCCTCCACCTCTTCGGAGGAATACTTTGCATTGACCACACCAATCAGCTCGCCGTTTAAATTGAAAAGCGCGCCGCCCGAATTGCCGGGGTTGACCGCAGCGTCAATTTGCAGAAGGGTCATCGTGATATTTTCCACTTCAATCTCTCTATCCGTTGCAGAGATGATGCCGGTGGTAACCGAGCCGCCCAAGCTGCCCAAGGGATTACCGACCACAACGATTTGCTCTCCCACCGCCACGGCACTGCTATCGCCAAAGGTCGCCGGGGTTAAATCGGTGGCGTCAATTTTCAATACGGCAATGTCGGTTTTGTCATCGGTGCCGACTAATGTTGCCGTGTACTCCTTGCCGCTCTTTAAGGTGACGGTGATATCCTTCGCACCGTTAATCACATGGTTATTGGTGACAATATAGCCGTCTTTGGAAATGATAACGCCGGAGCCCGCGCCGGAGGTAACATAATCACCGAAGAAGGTGCCCTTTTGTACATAAGAGGTTTTTACCTCCACCACGCTGGTAGCGGTATCACTCGCCACACTTTCAACCGTATTTGTTTTTTTTGCGCTGCCGGTGGAATCGGTTTCATCGGATGTCTTTGTGTCGCTTTGGTAAATCACCGCATCTCCCGTGCTGCCCGAAATAGATTTTGTCAGCTTCGCGCCGCAAAAACCACCCAACAGACCGATGACAAACACAGCCGCTAAGCCGATGGCGATTTTGCCTGCCTTGCCCGATTTCTTTTTCGGCGGAGCGGGCGGTACCGGCGGTACCGGCGGTGCGCCATAGTGATTAGTGCCGGGCTGTGCGCTCGAAGCGCCTGTATTCCAGCTGACCGAAGAGCCCGGGGCAGAGTAAGGAACGCTTTGCTTTGCTCGCTGCGCCCCTACTCCGCTTGCTTCACTGTGCAAAGTATTTTGCTGCGGATGGGTACCGTATTGCCCATATGTGTTCGGTATAGGAGAAGAAACCGAGGTTTGATTTTGTGCTTTTTCATCCGCCTTATAAACTGAGTGTGAGGTTTGCACAGTGCTGTTATTATCATCCGAAGCAGCTTCGGTAATAACCTGTCTTTGACTATCCTGATTCACAGGTGCTTGCGGCGCTGCCGGTTGCGCCGGCTCCTGCGCTGCCTCATTTGCCTGCGAGCGTGTATTCTCTTCGCCGTAAATATTCTTTTCAAATGTATCCATTTTTATTGCCTCCTTGGAAGGGTCGGGTTTTTACGGAGAGTACCGATAAAGAAGTATTGCCTCAAAATTCAATCTTTTCGCACAATAAGTGCGTTAAAATCAGCACATAGGCGTCAGCCTTATGTGCTGA
>ONWY01000002.1 GCA_900321665.1 uncultured Eubacteriales bacterium | reverse complement strand
TAAATTAGAATTTAATGCACCATCTTTCAAGGACCCAACCATGCAAATCGCACTATCCGAGCACTTTACATATCGAAAGCTGTTGCGCTTCACTCTACCGAGTGTGGCGATGATGGTCTTTACCTCAATTTACGATATTGTGGACGGCTTTTTTGTCTCCAACTTCGTGGGCGCTACTCCCTTTGCCGCCCTTAATTTGATTTTTCCGTTTGTGATGATAATCGGCGCTGTCGGCTTTATGGTCGGCGTCGGCGGTACGGCACTTGTTTCAAAAATCTTAGGGGAAGGCGATAAGAAAAAAGCCAACGAGGTGTTTTCCTGGCTCATTTACCTGCTCATTGCCGCCGGCACGGTTCTCAGCATTATCGGCATTATCTTTATGAAACAGGCGGCACTCTTACTCGGTGCGGATGCCGACATGCTCCCTCACTGCGTCACCTATGGCAGGATTCTTCTCATCGGCATGGTACCGTTTATGCTCCAAAATGTGTTTCAAAGCTTTTTGGTGTGTGCGGAGCGCCCGAAATTCGGCTTGTGGATTACCGTTGCCACCGGAGTATGTAATATGGTGTTGGACGCTCTGTTTATGGCAGTGTTTCATTGGGGGATATGGAGCGCCGCGGCAGCAACTGCCTTCAGCCAATTGATTGGCGGTCTCGTGCCGCTCATTTACTTTTTTTCGCCCAATAAAAGCCTGCTGCGCCTGGTCAAGCCCGTGCCGCATATGCGCGCGGTAGCAAAAGCATGTACCAACGGTGCTTCGGAGTTTGTGACCAACATTTCCTATTCCATCATAACGATACTTTATAACTTTCAGCTGATGAAGTTTGCCGGCGAAAGCGGTGTTGCCGCCTTCGGAGTGCTGACATATACCGGCTTTATTTTTGTGGCGGTATTTCTCGGCTATGCCATCGGCTCGGCGCCGCTGTTCGGCTTCAACCACGGCGCAAAGAACCGTTCGGAGCTGCACAACCTGTTCGGAAAAAGTATGCGACTGATAGCGCTTGCCGGGGTGATTTTAACCGCCGTTTCCATTGCAGTGGCATATCCTGTTTCCCTACTGTATGTAGGCTACGATAAATCGCTGTTCCAAATGACGGTGCACGGCTACATCATTTATTCCTTCTCCTTTTTGCCGTGCGGCTTTAATATTTTTGCCTCCTCTTTGTTTACCGCACTCAATAACGGGCTGATATCCGCTGTTATTTCTTTTAGCAGAACGCTCGTTTTTCAAGTGCTTGCCATTTTCCTTTTACCGCTGCTTTTCGGCTTAGACGGAGTATGGTTTGCGAATGTACTCGCAGAATTTTTAGCGCTGGGGGTAAGCATTTTCTTCTTTGTCAGCAGGAAGCGGAAATATCGGTATTGATTTTGCAAGAAAAGCGGCTTTTTATTTCAAAAGCGGCAGTTTTTTCACACATAGATTAGATTTTGTATATAATAAGAGGAAGCGACTCTTTATTTTTCGCCATTTTTGCAAGTTTGGTCGAAAAAGCTTGCATTTTTCGGTAAATTGTAGTATGATTTACCGTGCATTACGATAGAAACGGAGATTTTAAATTCATGGCAACCTATCTCGAATTCACAAAACCCGCATTAGAAGCGGAGCACAAGGAGCTGCTCCAAAAATATAACGATTTAAAAGCTTTGGGCTTAAAATTAGATATGTCCCGCGGAAAACCGAGCGCTGACCAACTCAATTTGTCCGACGATATGCTCACCAACATCCCCACCTTAAAGGATGTCTTTTCCGACAGTGGCTATGACACCAGAAACTACGGTGTATTAGAGGGCTTGCCCGAGTGCCGCAAATTCTTTTCGGACCTGCTGGAGGTGCCGGTTGAAAACATCATCATCGGCGGCAACGCTTCCCTGCGCGTGATGTTTGACTACATCACCCAATGCCTGCTGCCCAATGCACTCGACAAGGGCTGGCTCGCTTCCGGCAAGCCGATTAAGTTCCTCTGCCCCTGCCCGGGTTACGACAGGCACTTTGCCATTTTGGAATACTACGGCATTGAGATGCTGCCCATTGATATGGAGGATGACGGTCCGAATATCGAGCAAATCCGCGCCGCGATTCGGGATGAGCAGGTAAAGGGCATGTTCTGCGTGCCGAAATACTCCAATCCCACCGGCTGCACCTATTCCGATGAAAAGGTAAAGGCAATCGCCGCATTGCAGCCCGCTGCAAAGGATTTCCGCGTTATTTGGGATAACGCCTACCTCATTCACGACCTCGTGGAGCCGGAGCAGGGCGACAAGCTGCTCAACATTTTCCCCGAGGCGGAGAAAAACGGCACAGAGGATATGTTTATCGAAGTGTGCTCCACCTCTAAAATCACCTTCTCGGGTGCCGGCATTTCCGCTATTGCCGCAAGCGAAAAGAATATCGCTGCGATTAAAGCGAGAATGAGCAAACAGTTTATTTCTAACGATAAAATTAATCAACTGCGCCACATCCGCTTTTTAAAGGATGTACCGACCTTGATGGCACACATGGCAAAGCACAGAGAAATTATGGCACCGAAGTTTGCCGCTGTGGATGCCGCCTTCACCGAGGGCTTTACCGACTGCGGTATCGCTACCTGGAGCAAGCCGAAGGGCGGCTACTTTATCAACCTCGATGTGATGGAGGGAACAGCAAGAGAAACCGTGCGCCTTTGTGCCGAAGCAGGTGTCGTGCTGACCGCCGCAGGCTCTCCCTTCCCCTATGGTAAGGACCCGAAGGATAGCAACATCCGCGTTGCCCCCTCGTTCCCGCCGGTAGAGGAGCTGAAAAAATGCGCCGAAATCCTGGTGATTTCAGCCAAGCTTGCCGCGGTGGAAAAATTGCTTGCAAAATAAGCACAAAGCTATTAGAATAATAACAAAGGGCACAATCTCTTTTGTGCCCTGCTTTTGCAAAAGAAAGGATTTTTCGCTTTGAGTATTCACTTTGCCGAGAAAAAAGGCTTTATTTGCGATATGGACGGTGTGATTTACCACGGCAACAACATCTTGCCGGGTGCCGCCGAATTTATTGAATGGCTTAAAAAAGAGAAAAAAGAATACCTCTTTTTAACCAACAATTCTAACCTAACCCCCAGGGAGCTGCACCAAAAATTAAAGCGCATGGGCTTAGAGGTCGGTGAGGAGCATTTCTACACCAGCGCGCTGGCGACCGCGCATTTTCTGAAAAAGCAGACACCTGCCTGCTCGGTATTTGCCATTGGCGAAGCAGGGCTGCTCAATGCGCTTTACGATGCGGATATCACCATGAATGATGTCAACCCCGACTATGTCGTTGTCGGCGAGGGCAGGACCTATTCGCTCGAAACGCTTACCCAAGCGGTTAACCTCGTTGAGGGCGGCGCGAAGCTGATTGGTACTAATTCCGATACCACTGCCAACACTGAGGATGGTATTTACCCCGCTTGCGGCGCGATTATCGCCCCGATTGAGATTGCCACCGGCAAAAAGGCATACTTCTGCGGCAAGCCCAACCCGCTGATGATGCGCACCGGCATCAAGCTGCTCGGCTGCCACTCTTCGGAAGCGGTGGTTATCGGCGATAATATGGAAACGGATATTATCGCCGGCACCGAAAGCGGCATTGATACCGTGATGGTGCTCACCGGTGTCTCCACTGCACAAACACCCAATGACTATGCTTACCAGCCGACCGAAATTCTCAACGGTGTCGGCGATATTGTCGACCGCCACCTGGTGCAAGACAGCTTTATGTTTTTGAATATGTAAAAAGAGAGAGGGCACCCCTCTCTTTTTTTACAGCCATATATTCTATCAGGTATTCCCGACTCTCCGATATTCTCCATATTCTCCCCACCCTCCAAAGGCGAAGATTTCTTTATACCATACTATAAAACCCTCTTGCGGTATCAAACCGCAAGAGGTTTTTTTGCAATCAGCAGCACGCACCATGCTCGCTTTTTCAGCTTTTCACACTCTCAATAATTCCCTGCGCAAGCCCTGCTGCGCCTTGAATCTCGGAGGGGATAATAATCTTTGTCGCCTGCCCGTCCGCCGCCTTCGCGAAGGCTTCAAGTGCCTTGATGCGCAGCACGGCTTCGCCTGCATTTGCTTCATTGAGCAGCTTGATGGCATCGGCTTGCGCGGACTGCACCTTGGCAATGGCTGCCGCCTCGCCCTCCGCCTCACGGATTTTGGCTTCCTTCACCGCTTCCGCGCGGAGAATGGCAGATTGCTTTTCCGCTTCCGCCTCCAAAATTTTGGATTCCTTATGCCCCTCTGCCACTAAGATTCTCGATTGCTTCTCACCCTCGGCGCGCAAAATCGCCTCTCTGCGCTCGCGCTCCGCTTTCATTTGCTTTTCCATTGCGTCTTGAATCTCGCGCGGCGGGATAATGTTTTTGAGCTCCACTCGGTTTACCTTGATACCCCAAGGGTCGGTCGCTTCATCTAATATGACGCGAATTTTCGCATTAATGGTATCTCTCGAGGTCAGCGTGGAGTCGAGCTCGAGCTCGCCGATAATGTTGCGCAAGGTAGTCGCCGAGAGGTTTTCAATCGCACTTAGCGGGCTCTCCACACCGTAGCAATACAGCTTCGGATCGGTAATTTGGAAAAAGACCACGGTATCAATTTGCATGGTAACATTATCCTTTGTAATCACCGGCTGCGGTTTAAAATCCACCACCTGCTCTTTTAAAGAAACCTTTTTGGAAATCCTGTCAATAAAGGGGATTTTCAAATGTAAGCCTGTTTGCCAAGTCATATGATAGGTGCCAAGGCGCTCCAAAACATAAGCTTTCGATTGCGGTACCACCTTGATATTGGCAAAAATTAACCCTGCAATAATAACGATGATAAAAGCTGCTATGATAATAATGGGATTCATGCTTTACTCCTTTCGCGCGCTGTGAACAATCACTTTCACGCCTTCTATACGCTCAACGGTCGCGGTTTGTCCGCTTTCTATCACTTCACCGCTCGCGCTGCGCGCAGTCCAAATACTTCCGTTAACCTTAATTTGCCCCGTTGCGGCAAGATTATCAATGCGCTGTGTTACCACACCGGTGGCGCCGATACATCGGTTCGCATTCAAATGCCGCACCTTCGGTTGCACAAATTTCTTCACAAGCGGCCTTGTTGCTGCAAGCGCTGCCAAAGAAACCGCTGCAAAGAGAATGATTTGCACATAAAAGCCTGCACCGCAAAGCGCCGCAATCAGCGCCGCAATCGCGCCGAGTACAAACCAAACCGAAACAAGCTGCACGGTAACGCCCTCTAACACGGCAAAAATGACAATTGCTGCCGCCCAAAGAATGTAAACACCTGCTCTTGCCATGATTTCACCTCCTTAGACCGCCTAACACCGGTCTTTGCTAACAAAAAAGCCAACCCTAAGGTTGACTTGATTATATCATAGGTTCATTTGACTGTCAATAGCTTTCTAAAGATTATTTCAAAAAGTCAAGAATTACCTGATTGTATGCATTCGGGCGCGACGTTGCCAAGCAATGCCCGCCCTCTAAAATTTTGATTTTTGCACAGGGCAGGCTCTTGGCAATGAGCCTGGTGTGCTCGAATTTAACGATATCTCTGCTCCCGGCAAGCACCAGGGTCGGTACATCAATACTGCCAAGCGCCTGCGGCGCAATCTGAGGCTCGAGCGCCATCAGCGCCAAGAGCTCGTAAAAATGCTGCACCTCTCCGCTCTTTCCGGGCAGTAGCTTCAACAGCCGATAGCCGATTTGGCACGGCAGGTTGAAATATGCCTTCAGCCCGCTCGGGTAAAGATTGCCGCCGTTTAAAATCAGCTTGCCGATTTTCTCGGGATGTGCCAAGGCAAAATACATCGCGATATTGGCGCCATCCGAAAAGCCTAAAATGTGCGCCTTTTCAATTCCCTGCCACTGCATAAAATCATACAAATCCTCCGCAAAGCGCCGAATGCTGAATGTGCCCTCGCCGCGCGGGCTTTTACCGTGGCCGCGCGTGTCAATGGCATAAACCTGATACTGCGCCGAAAATGCTTTGATTTGCTTATTAAAAAAAGTCAAATCCTCGCCGTTGCCGTGGAGCAGCAGCAAGGGATACCCTTCTCCGCAGGTTTCAAAATGTAAATGTATCATTCTCTCTTCCTCGCTATTCGCATATGTTTGGCGCACTCTCTACGCGTAACAATGCCTGATAATCGGCGCCCCAATGCTCCATGCTCTTGAGCACGGGCTCCAGGCTGCGCCCGAGCGCGCTGAGCTCGTATTCCACCCGCGGCGGTACCTCGGCATAGACTGTCCGCGTCAGTAAGCCGTCTGCCTCCATTTCTCTCAAATTGGCTGTCAAGACCTTTTGCGAAACGGAGCCGATGGATTTTTTTAATTCACCGAAGCGCTTTTTGCCGCCGAGCAGGTCTCGAATGATTAAAATCTTCCACTTGCTGCTGATGAGCATCAGGGTCGTTTCTACCGGGCAGGGTGGCAGTTTTTTGCCGGTTTGATGTTCCATTGTTTCATTCATTTAAAATATTTCTCCTCAAAATTCCCTATCGCTACATAATAGTTACTTTTTGGTGCCTACAGCACAATATTGTGCTTACTTTATAAAGTATACTACAGCGGCTATAATAAAGTCAAGAGCTGAGAGCAAAATCGGATTAAGATTTGCCTAACAGCACAAAATGAAGGAGGCATAAAAAATGAAAATTGCAATCATCAGTGCAAACGGAAAAGCAGGAAAATTGATTACACAAGAAGCACTCGACAGGGGTTTCGATGTCACTGCCTTTGTGCGCGGAGAAAACCGAACCCGTGCCGAAAAATTTGTCGACAAAGATTTGCTTGACTTAACCAAAGAGGATTTGGCAGGCTTTGATGCAGTCATCGACTGCGCCGGCGCTTGGACAGCGGAGAGCGTGCACATCGTTCCCGATGCTGTCAAGAAGCTGTGCGCGCTCTTAGCGGGCAGTGCGACAAGGCTCTTGGTGGTTGGCGGAGCAGGCAGTTTGTTTGTAGACAAATCGCATACCAAAACGGTCTTTGATGTGACTCCCTTCCCCGAAGCTGCCGTACCCGTGGTCAAAGCCCATGCCGAAGCGTTGGAATATCTCAGAACCGTAGACAATGTCGATTGGACCTATATCAGCCCTGCAGGCGACTTTCAGGCAGAAGGTGAAAGAACCGGCAAATACATCCTTGCAGGCGAGGAGCTCGTGCTCAATGCGGCAGGCGAAAGCGTTATCAGCTATGCCGATTACGCGATTGCGATGATAGATGAGGTGGAAAAAGGCAAGCATCTCAAGCAGCGCATCTCCGTAGTGAGCGAATAAGTGCTGCTCAAGTTCCGCTCAGTTGTCGGCAAAATTGATTTTTTGCCGGCTTTTTGCTAAAATAGATGAAAACCGACAAGCGAGGTGGCAATATGAAAAGGCAGCTTGATGCATTAATTACCTATTTATTAAATGAAAATCCCGCATATGGCGGCACGGCGATTCCCGCTTCCTTTGAGGACGCCTTTCGGCTGTACCGCTCGCTGGTCAACCTCCGCGAGCCGCAGCCGATAGCAAAATCCTATTTAGAAGCGGAGGATGCTTTTTTGCAGCGCTATCACCACCAAAGGGGTATCACTATGCTTGCGGATTTATCCCCGGTAGAAAAGAATATTTACCTGTGGCAGGGTGATATCACAACCCTGGCGAGCGATGCAATTGTCAATGCCGCCAATGCACAGCTGCTCGGCTGCTTCAGCCCCTGTCACGCGTGTATCGACAATGCCATCCACACCTTTTCGGGGGTGCGCCTGCGCTTAAAGTGTGCCGAAATTATGCGCGCACAGGGTGCTCCCGAAGCCACCGGCAAGGCAAAAATCACGCCGGCATATAACCTGCCGAGCCGCTATGTGCTCCACACGGTCGGTCCGATTGTAAACGGCGCGCTCGGAGCACGGCACAAGGCGCTCTTAGCCTCCTGCTACGAGCAGTGCCTGGAGCTTGCCGAGAAAAACCACTTAGGCAGCATTGCCTTTTGCTCCATTTCCACCGGTGTGTTCGGCTTTCCGAAAAAAGAAGCGGCTGCCATCGCGGTGGAAACCGTCAAAGCCTATCAACAAAAAAACAATAGTGAAATCAAGGTGATATTCAATGTTTTCGACAACTTTACTAAAAGCCTCTACGAAGGATTACTCGCAACAAATTAATAAACTCGCGGCAGCACTCGATGCGGCCGATGCTGTCGTCATCGGCGCGGGCGCCGGGCTCTCTACCGCTGCCGGCTACACGTATTCCGGCGAGCGTTTCGAGCGCTATTTCCCTCATTTTAAGGAAAAATACGGCTTTGAGGATATGTACTCCGGCGGCTTCTACCCGTACCGGACAAAAGAGGAGCGCTGGGGCTATTGGTGGCGCAATATTTATGCCAACCGCTACACCCCGATTCCGAAAAACACCTATGAAAAACTGCTGCAGCTGGTGGGCGAGAAGGATTACTTTGTTATCACCACCAATGTAGACCACTGCTTTCAGCGCGCAGGGTTTGATAAAAGCAGGCTCTTTTATACCCAGGGGGATTACGGCTTGTTCCAATGCTCCCTGCCCTGTAAGCAGGAAACTTTTGATAACGAAGATTTGATTGCCGCGATGCGCGCGACGGATGAGGGTGGCAAAATCCCCACCGAGCTTATCCCGAAATGCCCCCACTGCGGCAGAGAGATGACTACCAACCTGCGTGTGGATAACCGCTTTGTGGAGGACGCAGGCTGGCACCGGGCAAATGAACGCTACGGAGACTTTCTGCGCCGCCATCAGGGCTTGAAGGTGCTCTTTTTGGAGCTGGGAGTCGGCTCCAATACCCCGGTGATTATCAAATACCCGTTTTGGGAATACACCGCGCAAAATCCCGCCGCTACCTATGCCTGCTTAAACTTCGGCGAAGCCACGGCACCGCTGAAAATCGAAAAGCAAGCCATTCTACTCGATTGTGATATTGATAAAGCGCTGGAGGATTTGATTCATCGACCGTAAAACAGACACGCATATTCAATATGCATATTGGACATAACAAAAAGCCGTCCCTTGAAACACCTTCACCCGTTCCGTTTTGCTCCATAAAAAAATAAGGGGCTGTGAAAAAAACGCAGCCCCTTTTTTATGTGCGCAAAAGCGTAAATACAATGAAATAATCCCCTTGCCTTTTTACATGAAATCGTTCTATTATTTGCATATAGAATTAAATATTGCACATTGGGGAACATAATGATATAATATATTTAAATTTTGTTCCCCAAGAGGTACTATTATGAACCATAATTTTGAGAAAATTCAAGAACTGTTGCATAAAAAAGCAGATTATCAGGCAAGGTTAAATTTAATTGCTTATGACGGCACACCTGAAATAAAAATCAGAAACGATAATAAATATCTGTATATACGCAAAAGAATCGGCAATCATATCACATCTACTTATGTGGATGTTTATTCCGATGAGTTGTATCAATTTCTTTTGCGCAGTAACCGCGAAGCAAAAGAATTACGCAAAAATATACGAAAAACAGATAAACAATTAGCCGAACTCGGCTTTTCCTCTGAAGAACTTCCTCAAAGAGTCATTCTCAACCTTGATTTTGCGCGAATGAATATGAAAGAAAATATTTATTCTCAAGCGGTTTTAGAGGGCGTTGCGACTTCTTTCCCGCAAACGGAAGAAATTATTGATAACGGCATTGTGCACGGCGTCGCCGCTTCGGATGTGCAGAAAATTTTAAACCTCAAACACGCGTGGGAATTTATACTGGATAATGATGTTATCGGGTGTGAGAGTAATTATCATCTTCTTTGCCACATTGCAGGGCTTGTTAACGAAGGATTTTACCGTGACGGTGGCAGAATACGCGGTGTTCCGGTTACGATTGGCGGAACCAATTATATTCCGCCACTTCCTGTCGAAGCAGATGTGATGGAACACATTGATGAAATCATAACCCGAAAAGAGGATGTTATTCACAATGCAATCGAGTTATGTTTATATACAATGAAAACCCAAATTTTTAATGATGGTAATAAACGCGCAGCAGTTATATTTGCCAATCATTACCTGATTTCAAAAGGAAAAGGCTTTATTGCCATTCACGAAGGAGATGTTCCTGAATTTAAAAAATTATTGGTAGCGTATTATGAAAATAAAGATACGGGCGAAATATATGAGTTTCTAAAAACAAAATGTTGGAAAACATTTTAGTGAAAAAACAATCAAGTATTCTTTGATACATTGCGTAGAAACACCACCACTAATTCCGCATTCCGCATAAAAAGCCGCCGCCCATCGGGCGGCGGCTTTTTTGAGAAAAAATTATTATCAAACTTTAATTACTTGAGTTCAACCTTTGCGCCAACCTCTTCGAGCTTAGCCTTCATCTCTTCAGCATCTGCTGTAGCAACTGCTTCCTTAACGGTAGCCGGAGCACCATCAACAAGAGCCTTTGCCTCAGCAAGACCAAGACCGGTGATTTCGCGAACAACCTTGATAACCTTAATCTTTGTAGCGCCAACATCAGCAAGAACAACATCAAAGTTGGTCTTCTCTTCTGCTGCCTCAGCACCTGCTGCCGGGCCTGCTACTGCAACTGCAGCTGCAGCTGTAACGCCAAATTCTTCTTCGATAGCACTAACGAGATCGGATAACTCGATCACTGAAAGAGTTTTGATTTCTTCAATCATAGCTGTAATCTTTTCTGATGCCATTTTAAATTACCTCCAAAATAATGTTAAATTTCAAATTTTCATTCCCGCTAAATCATTATTCAGCAGGGGTCTCCTCTGCGGGAGCTTCTTCTGCCTTTGCTTCCTCAGCCGGTGCTTCCTGTGCGGGAGCCTCCTCAGCGGGAGCTTCTTCGGCAGGTGCTTCGCCCTTATCTGCAACAGCTTGAATCGCTCTTGCCAATTTCGCGATAGGAGCATTAAGCACATTGCAAAGCATTGAAAGCAATACTTCTCTTGTCGGAAGAGTAGCGAGCTTTTCAACGGTTGCAAGGTCAACAACTGCGCCGTCCATAAATCCACCCTTGATAGAGAATGAATCTACATCTTTCGCATACTTGCCGAGGATTCTTGCTGCAGCGGTGTAATCATCTTCACTGAATGCAACAGCGGTAGTGCCCTTGAACACATCATTCAATTCGCTCAACTCAGCTTCCTCAGCTGCTCTGCGAAGAATGGTGTTTTTGAGAACGACATAGCGCACATTTGCTTCGCGAAGCTCTTTACGCAGCTTGGTATCATCTTCAACATTGATACCCTTGTAATCCACGACAACACCTGCGATAGAACCTTTGAACCAATCGGTTACTTCGGCAACTTGTTGCTTTTTGAGTTCAAGTATTTTTTCGCTTGCCAATCTAATTTCTCCTCTCTTGTTTTCTTGATCTACAAAAGAAATGCTTTCCCCAAAAGCGAGGAAAGCAGACATACTCATAAATAATTTATTGTATGCTCATCCTCGGTAGGCAGCCCGAAGGCTTTACGATTGCTCACCTACTGTCTTTGGTAGAACAGAAGTATTTTATCACACAGCGAGCGCTGTGTCAATACCTGATTTATTCAGCAGCTGCGGCAGCCTTTGTGCCGAGCTTGTTCGGGTTGCAGCGAACGCCGGGACCCATGGTGGATGCAACTGCGCAGGACTTCACATACTGACCCTTGAGGGCAGCCGGGCGAGCCGCGATGACTGCATCTAAAAGAGTGTTGAGGTTTTCCAAAAGCTTCTCTGTGCCGAAGGAAACCTTGCCGATGGGGCAGTGGATGATGTTGGTTTTATCGAGTCTGTACTCGATTTTACCGGCTCTTGCCTCTTCAACAGCCTTGCCTACATCGGGAGATACGGTACCTGCCTTGGGGTTCGGCATCAAGCCGCGCGGACCGAGGATTTTACCGAGACGGCCGACAAGACCCATCATATCGGGAGATGCAACGGCAACATCAAAATCGGTCCAACCGCTCTGGATTTTAGCCACGAGCTCGTCTGCACCCGCTTCGATAGCACCGGCAGCCTTTGCAGCCTCGATTTGGTCATCGCGGCGGCAGAAAACGACTACCTTTACATCTTTACCTGTACCGTGGGGAAGCACAACTGCGCCTCTGACCTGCTGGTCAGCGTGACGAGAGTCTACACCCAATCTGATGTGCGCCTCAACAGTTTCATCAAACTTTGCAGTAGCAGCCTTGATGACGGTATCGAGCGCCTCATCGCAATCATATAATTTTGTTCTGTCTACAAGCTTTGCGCTCTCGACATATTTCTTACCATGTTTCATTTGTTTTCCTCCATAAAGTGGTTAATCGGATTTATCCTCCCACTATCACCCGCTGCTTGCGGGCTGAGAGTATATCATTCAAAAAACTTAATTACCGCTTCTTATTCTGCAACGGTAATGCCCATGCTGCGTGCCGTGCCTTCAATCATTGACATAGCGGACTCAATGTTTGCAGCATTTAAGTCAGGCATTTTTGTTTCAGCGATTTTTTGAATCTGCTCTTTTGTGATAGAAGCGACCTTGGTTTTGTTCGGTTCGCCGGAAGCAGTTTCAATGCCGCAAGCCTTCTTAATAAGCACCGCTGCGGGCGGAGTCTTAGTAATAAAGGTGAAGGAACGATCCTCATACACTGTGATAACAACAGGGATAATCAGACCGATATCATTCTTTGTGCGTTCGTTGAAATCCTTTGTGAAAGCTACGATGTTGACACCGTGCTGGCCAAGTGCGGGACCTACCGGGGGAGCCGGGGTTGCCTTGCCTGCCGGAATCTGAAGCTTTATTAAGCCTACAACTTTTTGAGCCATTTTATAGCACCTCCATTATTCGTGGTAGTGGCGGGAGTACCGATTTCGATAAACCCTCCCACAAGGAACTTGCGTTCCGATTAAGCGATTATCGCTTATGTTTGTTTTTTGCTCGGTTAGTCTTCACTCTTTGCTAACTCAAGCTGATTGAGTTGAAACTCTACCGGAGTTTCTCTGCCGAACATGGAAATAATAACCTTGACAAAATTATTATCTACATCTAATTCGGCAACCTTGCCGCTGAAGCCGACCATTGTGCCGTCTACCACATTGACTGTGTCGCCGACAGCAAAATTCACTTCAACAACCTTGCTCTCAACACCCATTCGAGCCACTTCCTCGTCTGTCAACGGAACAGGCTTGCTTCCGGGGCCGACAAAGCCGGTGCAACCTCTGATGTTGCGCACAATGTACCAAGTATCATCATTCATCACCATTTTGACCATGACATAGCCCGGGAACAGCTTGCGCTCCACCTCTTTGGTCTTATCGTCTTTAATCTCGGTTACCAACTCGGTCGGTATTTTTACCTCCGGGATTAAATCTCTCAGACCGCGGTTGTCAACCACCTTTTCGATATTGGTAGCAACCTTGTTTTCGTAGCCTGAATAGGTATGCACAACATACCATTTTGCTTGTTCTGCCATAATTACCTCCCAGCCGAGATTTATTCAGCAGCCGATGTTTCGGTCTCTGCCTCAGCTCCGGTAATTGTGGTGAGAGCTTTTTCGGAAGCCTGGCCTTCTGCGCTTTCCTGTGCAGCGGTGGTTGTGGTATCGCCTGCAAGCTTCTTCACGCCCTTAAGACCTAAAGACATGCCTTGGTCAAACAGGTAAATCACTGCAGCAGCGATAGCAACCACGATGATAACAATCACGGTGTTTCTCAACACGGTCTTGCCATCGGGCCAAACAATCCTTTTGACTTCACTCCAAAAGCCCTTGAACCAGGTAGCAATTTTGTTAGGCTTCTTGGTTTTCTTAGAAGTTGCCTTCTTTTCAGTTTCCTTAGCCATTGCTAAACCTCCTTCGGTTACTTAGATTCGCGATGGAGTGTGTGTTTCTTGCAGAATCTGCAATACTTGTTCATCTCCAAGCGATCAGGAGTGTTTTTCTTGTTTTTGAACTTGTTGTAGTTCCTTTGCTTGCACTCTGTGCATGCCAAAACAATTTTTGTTTGCATTTCGCGGCACCTCCCGTTTTACGGAAAAATTTTTTGGTTGATACTGAATCAAGTATCTACTTTCGCCTACCTCAAAAAAACGGCAACAAGAAAAAAGCCCCTTTTTCGAGGTACGGATAGTTTACCACAACAAAAGCAAGATGTCAACCATTATTTCTCTTTTTATAAAGAAAATATTTTAATGCGCGGTTTTGTGCTGTTTCGGCAGGTGAGCACAAAGCACAAACCGTGTTTCCCCGCCTGCCGCAGCCGCCATTCATCATCGCGCCATGCGCCTTCGGTTCGCTCATGCTTTTCTTGTAAAAAAAACAACCGAGGCACCCTCGGTTGTTTTTACACATTACTGTTGATTGTTTAAGCCCTGCTGGTTGCCGCCCATCAGTTTTGCCATCAAGCCGCCGGAGCGCTTTTGCTTCTTGGGCTTGTAAATGGGCGGATTTTGCATTTTTTCCCGATACTTCACACCGGCGCCGGAAGCCATCACTTTATTGATATAGTGAATGGTCGGCTTCATATAATCGCTCATATATTCATCGGCAATCTCCAGGTACTCGGGTTTGTTATCCATCTTGCTCATGATGACTACGGCAATCAGGTCCTGCACCTCATTGAGGCCGTCCTCATACACCTCGCTGAGCATGGTAAAAAACTTCTTTTGCTCCTTTTTATTGCCGCTGTTTAAGACCTCGAGCATTTTCGGTGCAATGAATTTCTCCGCAAAATCTGCCGCTAAGAGCTCGTCATAATCGAGCAGGTTCTGCTTCAAATCATCCTTATACTCCGGGTAATGCATCACGAAGCGGTTGCAAAGGGTCTGCGCGTCATAGCTCGCCACGCCCGCCTTTGCCTGGTTTTTGGAAACCGCCTTGGGGATTTTCACCTTGGAAATATCCTTTGCCTTGGCAGAGGCAAAATTATTTTCCATGGTCTCCAAAAAGTCATTGGCAATGCTCTTGACATCCTTCTCATCGTGGATAGAGGGCTCCAAGAGCCACAAAGAAAGCTGCTTGCAATCCTCCACCGGCGCTTGCTCCGTGCCGGCGCCCAGGAGTTTGATTTTGTTATCGTCGCTATTGTACTCGACAATCGCAGTGCCAGCCTTACCATCCATATACATATAGTAAAGATTACCCTTTTGCTCCACGGGTAATGCGCTGCTTACCATGGTATTCTTATCAAAACGAAAGCTCATATCATTGAGCCCGCAAAAATCATTCAGTACCTTGTAAATTTGACCTAATGCTTCATTAATTTCAATCATTTTGTACCTCAAAATTAAAAATTATTGTTATAATCTCAGTTATTATAGCACAAAAAATGCGAGAGCACAACTATAAATTCTGATTTATCCGCCCAAAGGCAGATAAATCAGTATTTTCTTGCAATCATGCGCATATTGTGGTAACATTATAATAATTATGTAATATCAATATAATGTTAGCAATTTTGAGGTGATTATCCTGAATAAAAAGAATATTGCGGTGGTATTTGGCGGTGCTTCGAGCGAGCATGCGGTTTCGTGTATCAGCGCAAAAAGTGTCATAGAAAATATCAATCGCGCCAAGTACAATGTCTACATGCTCGGTATCACGCGCGAGGGCAAGTGGTCCCTCTTTGAGGGCGACCCTGCTCTGCTGCCGGAGGACAAGTGGGTAGAGAGCGGCGATACTACGCCGGCATTCATCTCTCCCGACAGCGGCTCCCACGGCATCACGGTTCTGTGCGAGGGCGGCACCCGACAGATTTACTTAGATGCCGTGCACCCGGTGCTTCATGGCAAAAACGGCGAGGACGGCACCATACAAGGGCTTTTTCAGCTCGCGGGCATTCCCTTTGTGGGGTGCGACCACCTTTCGAGCGCCGTTTGCATGGATAAGGCATTTACCAATATGACTGCCGATGTTGCCGGCATTCGCCAAGCGAAATGGCGCAGCATCACAAAGCATGAGTACGAAAAAAATCGCTCTGCCTTTTTAGAGGATGCGGCAGCCTATTTGGGCTTCCCGATTTTTGTGAAGCCTGCCAATGCCGGCTCCTCTGTCGGCATTACCAAGGCAAAGGATATGCGCGCGCTCGAAGCCGGGATGCAGACCGCTTTTGCAGAGGATACAAAGGTTGTTTTAGAGCAGTTTATTGACGGCTACGAGGTCGAATGTGCCGTGCTCGGCAACGAGGAGCCTGCCGCCAGCACTGTCGGCGAGATATTGCCCGAGAAGGAATTTTACGATTACGAAGCCAAATACTTGGCGGGCACCACCGGGCTGGCAATCCCCGCCAAAAATATTACGGCACAAAAAATCGAAGAAGTGCGCGCTGCAGCTATAAAAGCCTACAAGGCGCTCGGCTGCGCGGGGCTTTCGCGCGTGGATTTCTTTGTCGAAAAGCACTCGGGCGAGGTCTATTTTAACGAAATAAACACCCTGCCCGGCTTCACCTCCATCAGCATGTATCCGAAGCTGTGGGAGGCGAGCGGCATTCCTTACAGCGATTTATTGGATAAATTGATAGAATTGGCGCTTGAGCGCGGAGGGAACCTATGAATAAAAACGCACCGATAGCGATTTTTGACTCCGGCATGGGCGGCTTATCCGTTTTCAGGGAAATCGAAAAGCTGATGCCGCACGAAAATCTCATTTACTTTGGCGACACGGCGCGCGTGCCCTACGGCACAAGAAGCGCCGAAACCATTGAGAAATTTGTCAAAAGCGATTTGGATTTTCTCGCGCAGTTTGAGCCAAAGCACATTGTCGTTGCCTGCGGCACGGCAAGCAGTGTCGGCAACAAGGTATTAAAAAAAGAGTGCGAGCACTTTACCTCGGTGATTACCCCCTCGGCAATCGCTGCAACAAAGGCTACCAAAAACGGCAAAATCGGAGTTATTAGCACCGTAGCAACGCTCAAAAGCGGCGCCTTTGTCAGAAAAATCAAAAAGATGATGCCGCAAGCGCAGGTGTATACCCAAGCGACGCAGTTATTTGTCAACTTAGTCGAAAACGGCTTTGATGAAAACAGCGAGGTTGCCGAGGTAGTGGCAAAGGCGTACTTAAAGGACCTCAAAAAAGCCGAGGTAGATACCTTAATTTTAGGCTGCACCCACTTCCCCCTGCTCTCGAAGGTGATTGGCAGGCAAATGGGCGAGGGGGTAACCCTTATCTCCTCGGGCTACGAAACCGCGCTTGCCACCAAAATGGATTTAGAGGCTTTGGGCTTACTCAACGAGAGCGACGCGCCCGGCACCAAGCGCTTTTTTGTTTCGGATGATTTGCACACCTTTTGTGAAATGGGCGCCATCTTTTTGAAGCACCCGCTCAACAAAAAAGAGGTAGAGCTGGCGCAAATCAATTAAGACATAGCCTACTCCGCCATATAATATGCGCAAACCCGAGATAAACCCGAAAAAAGTTTAGGATGATAATGATGAAGCATAATGCAACCATATTTGTAAAAGGCATACAGCGAGTTGACGGTGATAAGGACACGGTCGAAATGTCCGGCGCAGGCACGGTCGAAACCACCGAAAAAGGGCTCCGGCTTTGCTACAGCGAGTATGATGACGAGGGTATCCGCTCCGATACGGCGCTGACCCTCATCGGCGAAACGGTCAAAATTGACCGCTCCGGCGGCAATGAAATGACCATGATTGTGCAAAAGGGCAAGCACCGCAAGTGCTCCTATGCCACCCCGATGGGGGCGCTGCTCATTGGCACCTACGGCACCCACCTTTCTCACGGCGGCAACACACTCTCGCTCAAATACGATTTAGATATGAACTCGGTGCTGATGAGCAAAAACGAGTTGGAAATTAAATACATCATAGATTAACAGGAGAAACCATGGCACAACTATTAATCCAAACCAAAGAAAATTTAAAGGCAGCGGTCGCCGCAGCCATTCAAAAAGGCATCGAAAGCGGGAATTTCCCGCAAGCGACACTGCCGCCGGTACAAATCGAAATCCCCGCAAACAGCAAAAACGGTGACTTTTCCACCAACGCGGCGATGGCTCTTGCAGGCGTTTTCCATAACAGCCCGCGCAATATTGCCACCGTGATTTGCGAAAATATCGACCTTGGCGAGATGCCCATTGCGCGCTGCGAAATTGCCGGTGCCGGCTTTATCAATTTTTACTTAAGCGATGATTACTATGCCCTGGTGCTCGCGGAAGCGCTCGAGAAAAAGGAAGCCTTCGGTGCTTCCGATTTCGGCAAGGGAGAGAGAATCAATGTAGAATTTGTTTCCGCTAACCCGACAGGTCCCATGCACATGGGCAATGCCCGCGGCGGCGCGCTGGGTGATTGCCTGGCAGCCGTGCTCGAGAAGGCGGGCTACTATGTGGAAAGAGAATTTTATGTCAACGATGCGGGTAACCAAATCTTAAAATTCGGGCTCTCGCTTTCCATTCGCTACCTGAGCCTGTATTTGCCGGAGAATGACCCGCGCTGTCAGCTGCCCGAGGATTCCTACCACGGCGCCGATATTTTGGAGCGCGCCAAGGAATTTGCCGCGCTTCACGGCGATGCCTATGTGAATGCCGCCGAAGCAGAGCGGCAGCAGGCATTAATCGACTTTGCGCTGCCCAAAAACATTGCGGCAATGCAGGAGCTGATGCGCAAATACCGCATAGATTACGATACCTGGTTCCTCGAAAGCGAGCTGCATAAAAAAGAAGTCGGCGAGGTTATCGACATTCTCACCGAAAAGGGCTACACCTATGAAAAAGACGGTGCTTTGTGGTTTGCCGCTTCCAAAGCAGGCGGCGAAGAATTTAAGGACGAGGTGCTCGTGCGCTCAAACGGCACACCGACCTATTTCACTGCCGATATCGCCTACCACCGCAACAAGCTCTCCAAGCGCCATTTTGCAAGAGCGATTGATATTTGGGGCGCTGACCACCACGGTCATGTTGCGCGGTTAAAAAATGCTTTAAGCGCTGTCGGGGAAGACGGTGCCGCGCTCGACGTTGTGCTCATGCAGCTTGTCAGGCTGATTAAGGACGGCAAGCCCGCAAAGATGAGCAAGCGCACCGGTAAGGCGATTACACTCGAGGATTTATTAAACGATATTCCTGCAGATGCAGTCAGGTTTTTATTTAATATGCGCGAAGCGACCAGCCAAATGGATTTTGATTTGGATTTGGCAGTGGAGCAATCGAGCCAAAACCCGGTTTACTATGTGCAGTATGCCCACGCAAGGATTTGCTCCATTTTGCGCAAGCTTGAGGAGGAGGGCGCCGTTATCGAGCCCTGCACGGTAGAGCAGCTCAAGCGCCTTGATACAGAGGAGGAGCTTGCCATCATTCGCCACCTTGCCTCCCTGACCGATGAAATCATCACCGCGGCGAAGGCATATGACCCCGCGCGCATCACAAGGTATGTGACAACGCTTGCCAACCTCTTCCATAAATTCTACAACGCGCACCGCGTGGCAGTAGAGGATAAGGAGCTGATGATGGCGCGCGTCAGCCTGTGCATTGCAGTTAAAACGACCATCGGCAGTATCTTAAAGATGTTTAAAATCACTGCTCCGGAGAAAATGTAAAGCGCGCATCACGATTATGTATTTAAAAAAGGTTGCCTCATCGAAGGCAACCTTTTTTGTTACATTAAGTTTTTCTTTGCCCAAGTGCTAACCCGGTCTTTTGAGTGTATCGCTTCGGCACCGTGAATCGCCAGACCTTCACCGACAGTGGCACCCTTGCAGTATTTTTTTAACGCTGCGGGAGCGCCTGCAATGCCGCTGCCCTCGTGGGTCATCACGGGGAAAACGGTTTTGCCGGCAAAATCCAACATCTCGAGCTGTGTCAATATTGCCATCGGATAGGTGCCCCACCAGCAGGGACCTGCCACAACGATGTTTTCATAATCGCCGATATCGCTTAGGCTCTGCTTGAGCGCAGGGCGTGCGTTTTCTCTCAGCTCCGCTTTCGCTTCCTCAATACAGGTCATATAAGAAGCATCATACGCCTTTACGGTATCCACCTCAAACAAATCGGCGCCTACGGCTTCGCGCACAAATTCCGCTACAATTTCGGTATTGCCCTTGTCGATATGCTTTAAAGAGCCGTTTACATAGTTTTCTCCCCTGCGGGAGTAGTAAATCACTAAAGTTTTTGCCATCAGTCCATCAGCTCCTTGCCGCTGCTTTTGATTGCTCTGCCGACCGCGCGCTCGTTTTGGTAGGCTGCGGCGGTATCAATGCACTCATATCCCATCTCGAGTGCCGCTTTCACACTTTCCTCGGCTTGAGCCGGAGAGAGCATAAAGGTGCCGATTCCGATGACCGGGCACTGCAAACCGTTATTCATCTTTACATATTCCATTGCTTTTTCCTCCGTTATTCATTTCGATAAGGTTCTAACGCCTCTTTAAATACCGATTGTGCCAGCGCAGCTGCCTTCTCGGAGCCGACCACCGCCCCATCCGACATGCACCATGCGACCATCAGCCCGTAAAGCTGCGCATTAAAAAACAGCGCCAGCTCCTCCACGGGAGTTTCCTCGCGCAGCTCTCCGCGCGAGACCGCTTCGCTTAAAACCGTGCACATCGCGCGGTAATCAAAATCATACTTGGTCGTTTCCTCCGCCAAAATCTCCATTTTGGCAGCGGCAAGATTGTTGCGAATCCACTGCCGGCAGACCTCAAGGGAGCTTTGCTCAATCGTCGCCAAAAACTCGCGCGAGTAATATTCGAGCCGCGCGATAATGTCTTTGTCCTCCATCTTGCCGACAACGGCGGCAAGGCGGTAAAAATCGGTCTTGCCGATGGCATCAATCACATCCTCTTTTTTCTTAAAATAGGTATAAAAAGAGCCGGTTGCCACGCCTGCCTGCTTCGCGATATCATCTACCGAAACATTTTCAAAGCCTTTTTCGGCTATCACCTTTTGTGCTGCCTCCACAATTTTTTGCCGAGTCTGCAAGGCGCGCTTTTGGCGATTGGTCAATTGTTTCTCCACGCTAACACCCTCATTTTTTCTAAGATAAACAAAGTATAACATAAAATTGAATGAAAGTCAATGAATTACATTCAGTTTTTTACATTTGCTTTTCTAAAAAAGATAGTTGACAATTATCCTATGTATGAATATAATAAAATTATAGTAAAATAATACTATTAATTTATTATTTTTTGTAGGGTTCATATGATAAATAACGATGATTTTATAACACGCTTGTTAGCCTTAGATACTGATGCTGCATTACTTTTCGATCCTACCGCTGACAGATTTGAGCTGTATATCATTGGAGGCGGTGCGCTGCTGCTCCAAGATTACATTTCTCGCAGCACGCTTGACATAGATACCATTGGCGGCAATATAGCGCAATTAAACAGTCTTATGACGCGCTATGATATGAATGCGCAAGCAAATGCCTATATTGATTTGTTTCCGGAGGATTATCGCGTTCGTGCAATCAAATTACCGCTTAAAACAAAAAAATTGATTACTATGTACTTTCTCTTGAGGATTTGGTAATTTCTAAAATACCGACAGGCAGGGAAAAAGATTGGGAAGATATCACGAACCAAAAGATTCTCGATACGCTTAATTGGCAAATATTAGATAAGCTTGCCAATGAAGTTCGTGAGGGTATCAATAGCAACAATACCTTAAGCGAGTTTAATTACTTTTACAAAAAATACTGTGAGGAAAATAAAAAATGCTAACATTCCAAGGCTTTCTAAAACAATATATCAAGAGCATATCTTATTGTGAATCCTATTGCTTAAAAAAGATAGATAAAGAAGCAGATAGAAACTACCGCGTGGTAGCGCCTGAAGTATTGTATATTAAAATCACCCATACCGCATTTCAACAAGATGTGCTGCAAAGCAAGCGACTCAATAATGCTTTTGCCGAATTAGAGAATTATAATAATATTGAAGCTGCCCTGCAACAGCATCTGTTGAAAGAGGAT
>ONWY01000127.1 GCA_900321665.1 uncultured Eubacteriales bacterium | reverse complement strand
CCGCCATTCACATTTGCGCAGCAAATATATCACTGTGCGAAGCACAATATCACTGCGAAGCAATATCACTCGCCGCAGGCGAATATCACTGCGTGAAAGTTTCTTTCACGCTAACCGCCCCCTGTGCGGGGTCGGTAGAAAGGGTTAGCATGGTATCATTGGCACTTGGTAATTTTGACGGTGTGCATTTGGCGCATGCGGCAGTGCTTCACGCTGCGGCAGCGTATGATAACTCGATTTGTTTGCTGTTCCAAAAGCATCCGTTAGAGGTGATAGCGGGCGCTGCGCCGCCAAGGCTGCTTTCACCCGAGCATTTAGAACAAAAGATACTTGCTTGCGGCATTCAGCGCATTGCGTATTTGGATTTTGCACAGGTGCGCGCGCTGACACCCGAGCAGTTTTTTGAACAAATCCTGATCGAGCGCTTTCATGCCGAGGTCATTTGCTGCGGCTATAATTACAGCTTCGGGAAAGATCGCGCAGGTGATGTCGCTTGCCTGGAGCGCCTGTGCCGGCAGCACGGTGTGCAGTTGTGCGTGGCGGAGGAAAAGGATTTTGAAGGTGCGAGCATCAGCGCAACGCGCATTCGCCGGTGCATAGAAGGCGGCGCAGTGGAAAAGGCAAATGCCATGCTCGGCTACCCCTTCTTTTATGAAGCGGCGGTGGCAAAAGGCAAACAGCTCGGCAGAGAGCTCGGCTTTCCGACCATCAACCAATACTTTGGCGCAGGGGGTGTTAAGCCGCGCGCGGGGGTGTATGCTTCTCGTGTCACGGTGGAAGGGAAGACATATGCGGCACTGACCAATATCGGCGATAACCCGACCATCAGCGGCGACAGCTTTCGCAGTGAAAGTTACCTGTTTGATTTTGACAAGGAGGTTTACGGAAAGCCGGCGACGGTAGAGCTGCTGCGCTTTATTCGAGAAGAAAAGAAATTTAAGAGCACGCAGGCGCTGCGCGCGCAGGTGCTCCGTGACATTGAAAGGGCAAAACATGTTTGAAGAAATAAAGGCGGTATTTTTTGATTTTGATGATACCCTGCAATCCAGGGCGGGCGCATTTCGCTTGTATTGTGCCGACTTTTTAAGTCGCTATTTCCCGGAGGTGCAGGGCGAGGAAAAAGAAAAGCGCATGGATGAAATGGAGGCGCATGTTGACGGCGGCTACAAATCGCGCGAGGAATATTGGCCGGAGATGATAGCCCTTTGGGGCTGGGAAAACCCGCCGGCGCTGCAGGTCTTGGTGGATGATTTTAATACCACCTTCGGCAAGCGCGTGGTGATGCTGGAGGGGAGCGTGGAAACGCTCCGGCAGTTAAAGCAGCGCGGCTATTTGCTGGGTATGGTAACCAACGGCAATTCCTTATTGCAAAACACCAAAGTAGACACTGCGGGCATTCGCGATTTGTTTGATATGGCGGTGGTTTCCGATGATATCGGCATTTGGAAGCCGGATAAAGGCATTTTTGAATATGCGATGGATACCCTTGGCGTCACGCCGCAGCAATCCCTCTTTGTCGGCGACCACCCGATTAACGATATTCAGGGTGCGCTTAGCGCGGGGATGCAGGCGGTGCGCGTGGATTACGGTTCCTTTGAAGGGAAACCGTGCGCCGATGTATACACTGTCAAAAATGTGAGTGAACTCCTTAAAGTTTTGACGGGCAAAAAATAAAAAAATTCAATAAAAGCATAAAAACTTGCAAAAAATGATATTTTTTGCAAGTTTTTTTATTCACCCTTGCAAAAAGTGCTTGCAATTTTGCAAAAAATATAGTATTATTCTAATGTTATTTTTATTTTGATAACAATGGGGCATATAGAAAAAGTAACAATATTAGAAAAAAGAGGTGTAGAAAATGGAACTGACTAACGAATATTTACTTGGTATTCAAAAGAAAGTTGAGCAAATGAACCCTGCAGAGCCTGAGTTTCACCAGGCAACAAAAGAGGTTTTGATGACACTGCAACCGGTAGTGGAAAAGAACCCGAAATATATCGAAAGCGGCGTCATTGAAAGGCTTGTTGAGCCCGAGAGGCAGATTATGTTCCGCGTTCCGTGGGTGGATGACAGCGGCAAGGTCTGCGTTAACAGAGGCTTCAGAGTGCAGTTTAACTCTGCCATCGGTCCCTACAAGGGAGGCTTGCGTTTCCATCCCACAGTGAATTTGGGCGTTATCAAATTCCTCGGTTTTGAGCAGATTTTCAAAAATTCTCTTACCACTTTGCCGATGGGCGGCGGTAAGGGCGGCTCCGATTTTAACCCCAAGGGTAAGAGCGAAGGCGAGATTATGCGCTTCTGCCAATCCTTTATGACTGAGCTTTACAGACATATCGGTCCCGATACCGATGTACCGGCAGGCGATATTAATGTCGGCGGCAGAGAAATCGGCTACTTATTCGGTCAATACAAGAGAATCACCAACACCTTTACCGGCGTGCTGACCGGCAAGGGATTGACCTTCGGCGGTTCCTTGGCAAGAACCGAGGCAACCGGCTACGGTCTTTGCTACTTTACCGAAAATATGCTGCAAGCCAACGGTAAATCCTTCAAGGGTAAGACTGTTGTTATTTCCGGTGCCGGCAATGTGGCAATTTATGCGACCGAAAAGGCAACCGAGCTTGGCGCGAAGGTCGTGGCAATGTGCGACTCCAACGGCTATATTTACGATAAAAACGGTATTGACCTTGCGCTTGTGAAGCAGCTCAAAGAGGTAGAGAGAAAGAGAATCAAGGAATATGTTACCACTCACCCCGAAGCCGAGTATCACGAGGGTTGCAAGGGCATTTGGACCATTCCCTGCGATATCGCACTTCCCTGCGCTACTCAAAATGAGATTGATGAGCAAAGCGCAGCGGCACTTGCGGCAAACGGCTGCTTCTGTGTCAGCGAAGGCTCCAATATGTCTTC
Source organism: uncultured Eubacteriales bacterium (assembly GCA_900321665.1). Classification (GTDB taxonomy): domain Bacteria; phylum Bacillota; class Clostridia; order Oscillospirales; family Acutalibacteraceae; genus RUG714. Next base: position 1,606 of record ONWY01000127.1, on the reverse strand, counting down.
CACACCGGCGGCGATTGATGTGTATTTTGCAAACAATATGCTCTACGGTCCCGCAAAGGCTGCCAATGCAGGCGGTGTAGCTGTCTCCGGCTTGGAGATGAGCCAAAACAGCGAGAGACTTTCCTGGACCTTCGAAGAGGTTGATGCAAGATTAAAGGGCATTATGAAGAACATCTTCGATAATTGCGATGCCAAGAGCAAGGAATACGGCATGCCCGGCAACTATATGGCGGGCGCGAATATTGCCGGCTTTATTAAAGTGGCAGATGCCATGATTGCACAAGGCAACTAAGGCGATCATAAAAAACGCGGGTAGCTTCAAAAGAAGCTGCCCGTTTTTTAGTACAATAGCGGTATGCAGGTTAAACCTTGCTTATGCTTCATTTTCTTTTTTCAGGTGAAACCAGAAATCGGAGCCCTCGCCCGGGGTGGAGTTGACACCGTAGGCGGCACCGTGGGCATCCAATATCTGCTTGACAATGGAGAGCCCCAAGCCGCTGCCGATTTGGGCGCGGCGGTGGCTTTTGTCCACTTTATAATACCTATCCCAAATATAAGGGAGCTTATCGGCGGGAATGCCCTCGCCCGAATCCATCACATGCATGGTATAGCCATCGCCCTCTTCGCACAAGGTGATGCGCACGGTTTTATCCGCGCCTGTATAAGAAACGGCATTATTGACAAGATTATAAATAACCTGTAATAGCCTGGTGCGGTCGGCGCGCACCGTGGCGCGGGTCAAATTGTCGCTTTCAAAGGTAATTTTATAATGGTTGCTTTCGATGAGCTTATTATAGCGCGGAATTACGCTTTGCACGCACTCAATGAGGTCGAGCGCCTCCGGCTGCATTTGCTGCGCACCCGAGGAGAGCTTGGAAATATCGAGCACATCGTTGACAAGGCTTGTCAAGCGCGCGGTTTCATCAATAATCACCTGCAGGTTTTCATCGGTCACTTCGCCCGGAATGTCGCGCATCACCTCGGCATAGCCGCCGATGAGCGTCAGCGGTGTGCGCAGGTCGTGGGAAATGTTGGCGATGAGCTCCTTTTGCAGCGTGTCAATCTTTCCCAACTCGGTTTTGGTATAATTCAAGCTGTCGGACAGCTCGTTGATTTCCTTGATGGAAGAGGGTTCAAATTCCACCGAGTAATCTCCTGTGGCGAGAATTTTTGCTTTTTTGGAAATGCGCTTAATCGGCTTGGTCAAGCTCGAGGAGAGCACAAAGGCAATGATTAAAGCTCCCGCCAGGGTGATAGCGGTCACGGCAATTAATATCACGCGCAGCGTGGTAATTACGCTGTCTACCGGGGTAATGCTTGCGTTGACAATAACCGTGTAATTGCCGCCTGCCGGGTTTTCGACTGTTTTGATAATGATAAAAGCAGTTTGCGCAGAGCGCTTGGTTTCACTGTCGCTTTGAGAATCAGCGCCGGCATCCTCTGCCGAAAAGCCGCCGAAATATTCCGAGTAGGTACCGCCGTTTTCCTGCGCCTTTTGGTAAAAGGAATAATACTCGCTGTCGGGAATATGATTAAAAAACGAGTTGCGTGCTTCGGGGCTTTGTGCCGAATAGAGCGTTGCAAAGGTGTTGTCAAGCACCTTGAT
>ONWY01000158.1 GCA_900321665.1 uncultured Eubacteriales bacterium | reverse complement strand
CCTTCGATGCCCTCAAAGCAGAAGTTTACGTTGCTGTAGATTCGCTGCTCTGGGTCGCCGTTGAGCGCACTGTGCGGGATTTTGCCAAGCTCCTCTATCAAATAATCTCGAATGGGCAGCAGCTTTTGCTTTACGGACTCCATATTTTGCAAGGATTCCTGCAGTGCGGTTGCCATGGCGGCAATGCCTGCAAGGTTTTCGGTGCCGGCGCGCTTGCCGCGCTCTTGAGCACCGCCCGCAATCACTGCGGTGAGGGCAATGCCCTTTCTTGCATACAGGAAGCCGACGCCCTTCGGACCGTGGAACTTGTGGGCGGAGGCGGAGAGCAAATCAATGTTTTGCGCCTGCACATCTAAGGGCAGGTGGCCGACTGCCTGCACGGCATCGGTGTGAAAGAGAATGCCGCGCTGCCTGCAAATGGCACCGATTTGTGCAATCGGTTGAATGGTGCCGATTTCATTATTGACTGTCATAATCGTGACAAGGCAGGTATCCTCGCGCAGGGCGGCTTCCAGCTCTGCCGTGTCTACAATGCCGCTTTCGTGAACCGGTAGCAGTGTTACCTCAAAGCCTTGCTTTTCCAAGCGCTTTAAGTTATGCAGCACTGCGTGGTGCTCAAAAGCGGAGGAGACAATGTGCATTTTGCCTTGGCGCTTGCCAATCATCGCCGCCGAGAGCAGTGCTTGGGTATCCGCCTCGCTGCCGCCCGAGGTGAAGGTGATTTCGCGCGGTGCGGCATGGATAGCGGCGGCGATTTGCTCGCGCGCAAGCTCCAGCTTTTCCTTCGCCTCCTGCGCCTTCATATACAGGCTCGAGGGATTGGCATCGTATTCTTTTATATATGTTATCATCGTTTGGATTGCCGCTTCGCTCATAGAAGTGGTGGCGGCATTATCTGCATAAATTTTCATATGTGTTTCTCCTTTATGTGCTGTTTTTATTATATTGCCATTCACCTACTATGTCAATAGGTAAATAAAAATTTGTATTGATTTACCTATTTACCCTGTGGTATAATAGGTAAAAATCAGTAAAAAGCACAAATAATCAAAGGAGATATTATGATTTCGACCAAAGGCAGATATGCTCTTCGCGTGATGATAGAGCTGGCAGGGCACGAGCAGGGGCAATATGTTCCGCTCAAAGATATTGCACAAAAGCAGGGGATATCCAAAAAGTATTTGGAAATTATCGTCAAAGAGCTTGTTGCCGCGCACCTGCTCAAGGGAGTCAGCGGCAAGGGAGGCGGTTACACCCTTTCCAAGAGCGCTGAGGAATACACACTTGATGAAATCCTGGAAGCCACCGAGGGCACCTTGGCGGTGGTTGCCTGCTTGTCGGAGGATGCCGAGGCGTGCCCGCGCGCGGAAAAATGCGAAACACTCCCGTTGTGGGAAGAGTATAATGCGCTCGTGCATGACTTTTTTCATTCCAAAAAGCTGAGCGATTTGTTATAGTATTATAGCAGGAAACCGAGAAGCGGTTTCCTGCCTTGCGTTTTTATTTCCCCTAAAAAAGCAAAAAACCTGCACACCGTGCAGGATAAATTTGCTGTGAATTGATGGTAACTTAAGCGTTAGCCTTCTTTACAAGTGCGGACTTCTTGTTCGCTGCATTGTTCTTGTGAATAAGACCCTTTGCGGCAGCCTGATCAATCTTTTTGATGGTTGCTTTAACAACCTGATCTTTATCTGCGCTGTTAGCTTCGATAGCTGCATTTGCTTTCTTCATCTGAGTTTTAAGAGCAGAGCTTCTTGCTTTATTTCTTTCAGCTCTTTTTCTGTTGACAACGACTCTTTTCTTAGCAGATTTGATGTTAGCCATTTCCACACCTCCCTGAATTTCAATATAATGCCTATAAATAATAGCACTTGTTGGATGAAAATGCAAGTGTTTTTTTGATTTATTGGATTATTTTTGTGTTTTTTTCTCGAGTGCGGCAAAAATGTTTTAAATTTTGCAATAGCGCCTATACTGAGTGTGAATACAGGCGAAAGAGGTGCATGCGATGAATTACAGAACAGATTTGGCGATGGAGTTGAAAACAGATTTAGAGCGCAAGACCGGCGGGGTCAGCGCTTCCAGCGAGCGTTATGGGGAAATTACGGTGACCGATATCGAGGTGGAGAACGAAATCGGCGAGCGCTTATTGGGGAAGCCGAAGGGGCAATACATCAGCTTTTCTTTGCCGCCGTTTTTGGAAGAGGCGGACAGCTCCCTTGCTCTCAAGCTGATTGCAGGGCGGCTGCGCCCGATGCTGCCGCGCAAGCAGGGAACAATCCTTGTGGTGGGGCTGGGTAATCGCGCCATTACACCCGATGCGCTCGGACCGCTGACTGCCGAAAAAATCCTTGCTACGCGCCATATTAAAGAGGAGCTGGGCGAAGTGGAGGGCTTGGAGTCGCTTAAGCCGGTGGCGGTATTTGCACCGGGCGTGCTCGGTAAAACAGGTATCGAAAGCTTAGAGCTGATTCGCGGTGCGGTGCAGTCGGTTAAGCCAAGTGCGGTAATTGTGATTGATGCCTTTGCGGCAAGAGAGTGCGAGAGGCTTGGCAATACAGTGCAAATTGCCTCCTCCGGCATTTGCCCGGGCTCGGGAGTCGGCAACAGCAGAAAGGCTTTAGATAAAAATACCTTGGGTGTGCCGGTTATTTCCATCGGCGTGCCGACTGTGGTGGATGCGACCACCCTGGTGGCGGATACCGCCGGGAAATCGGCAGTGTCGCGAGTGCAGCCCTTCGGCAAGGAGCTTTTTGTAACACCCAGAGAAATTGATGTCATTATCCAAAGAGCCTCCAAGCTGCTTTCGCGCGTGCTCAATTCCGTTTTACAGCCGGCATATACCCTCGAGGAAATTCAATCGCTGATGGCATAATTCCTGTCCGCTTTTCATACCTTTTCTTAGTACCACCGTGCAAAGGAGAGCGTATGAAAAAGTCGGACATTATTCTTTTGGTGCTGCTTGCGGGCGCAGCGGTCGTATCCATCATTAAATTTGTGCCTGATAAAATGCAGGTGCTTGGAGATATGCTCGGCGCGACAGTGAAAATCAGTGTCAGTGCTTCGCAACAAGCCTTTGTGCAGCGCTACTTGAGCCTTGACAAGCTTCTTCACCACGAAATGGGTAACCCGCTGCGCACGCCGCAAGAGAGCGGCGAGGAAAAAACCGCCGATTTAACACAAACCGATGCGGATATTCAAGCTCTGCAGCAAAAGGCGCTCAAAAAGGCAAAAACCACCGCCGCGGCAGGGAAGGTGGTGGAGCGCACGATTGAAAATATGAATGAGCAAATCGCTTTTAGCGATATCAAGGTGCAAAACCGCACCGAAAAGGAAATTGATATTGAAAAAATCCTCAAAGAAGGCGCGAAGCTGCGCATTGAGGATAAATCGAAGCCGACTGTTTTGATTTACCACTCGCATACCCACGAGTGCTTTGTTCAGCTCGATAACGGCAGCTATATGAAGGGGGAAACAACGCAATCTGCCGACATCGGGCAAAATATAGTGCGCGTTGGCGATGCAATTTGCGCGCAGCTCGAGCAGGCAGGCTTTTCGGTCATTCACGATACAAAAATTCATGATGAAGACTATAATCATTCCTACGAGCACTCCGGCAAGGAAATCGATAAAATTTTAAAGAAGTACCCGAGCATTGATGTGACGATTGACATTCACCGCGACTCCATCGGCGTGGAGGGGGATGATAGCGCAAGAACCTCTGTTGTGCGCGAGATTGCGGGCAAAAAAGCGGCGCAGATTATGATTATTACCGGCTGCGAGGAAAACTTTATTACCGATTTTCCGCATTGGTATGACAACCTGCACTTCGCGCTCGGCTTGCAGCAGCAATTTTGCGTGGATTTTCCGGGGCTTGCAAGACCGCTCTATTTTGCCGACAGGAAATATGATATGTACAAAACGAGAAATTCCGTTTTAATCGAGGTCGGGTCAGACGGTAATACTCTCGAGCAGGCGGTATACTCGGGCAAGATGATTGGCGCAAGCTTGGCGCGGTACTTGGAAAAGTATGAGACAAAGCCGCTTGCACATTCAATAAAAGAGGCTTTGAAATTTCTTTATGAGGCTGAACTCCTGTTGCCCCATATCGAAAAATCAAAGCCCGATATGTTCTCTCGGCATCCCGGTTTGAGAACAAAGCGGAGAAAAACACAAACGCACCGATTTTCGCCGCTAAGTATAGCATATGCGCACACAGGTGCATCATACCTCACAATTTTTTCCTTTTTGCTGTTTTATTATAAAAAAATACTTGAAATTCGGTATCGATTATGATATTATATCAAAGTTATAAAATGTTTTGGAGGTAAAGAGCACATGGCTTGGTACGGTTATTTAATTGGTGCAATCCTGATTGTGGCTTCTATTTTGATTATAATTTTAATTCTTTTGCAAGAGAGCAATACCCAGGGCTTGTCCGGTGCAATTGCCGGCGGTGCCGATACATTCTTCGGTAAGAATAAGGGCCACACTATGCAATCAAAGCTTAAGAAGCTGACCACAATCCTTTCCATTATCTTTTTCGTTGTGGTTTTGGCAGCTTTTATTGTTCTACTTTTTGTTTGATGTTAAGCATTTGAGGCGGATATTATCCGCCTTTTTTTCTTATTAGAGGAGGTGAGCGGGCATGCAGTATATTGTCATGGATTTGGAGTGGAATAATGTGTATTCCTCCAAAAGAGGGATGTTTTTTAATGAAATCATCGAAATCGGCGCGGTGAAGTTAGATGAAAATTTCCGCGAGATTTCCCGCTTTTCTCAAACTGTCAATACAGCGCTTGGCAATCGGCTGCGCCGCAAGGTAAAAGAGCTGACCCACATCACCAACGAGGAAATCAATAACGGCTTCGGCTTCACGCGCGTGATGAGCGATTACCGCCACTGGATTGGCAATGTGCCGAGCGTGGTCATGACCTGGGGCAACACCGATGTGTATGTTATGCTCGAAAATTTCAAGTATTTTTCCGGCGCGGAAATGATTCCTTTTATGCACTACTATGCGGATTTGCAAAAGTATTGCCAAAGTGTGCTCAAAACCGGCAACGAGCTTCAGCTCGGGCTTTCCTCGGCGGCAGAGATGCTCGACATCCCCACCGAAAACATTGAGCTGCACCGCGCGCTGGGCGATGCGCTGTTGACCGCGGATTGCCTGCGCAAGACCTATATAAAAGAGAAGCTTGAAAAATATATCTCCAGCTGCGACGGCGAGTTTTATGAGAGACTGTATTTCAAGCCCTATGTTATCAGAGACTTAAATTCCGCTGCGGTAGACCGCAAGAAGTTTAACACCTTTTGCCCCGATTGCGGCAGTAAGATGCGCCGCGTG
>ONWY01000126.1 GCA_900321665.1 uncultured Eubacteriales bacterium | reverse complement strand
GCACTTGCTATGCAGATGTTTCATTTTTTGAAATTGGTAACGCAGCAAATCTTCAAACAAGTCCAAATCCGAAAAATACGGCAGTAAATACTCTCTCATTTCCGTATAAAACGCTTCTCTATTGTCCATAAAATGCAATAATAAAGCCTCTTTATAATACAAAAATGTATGAGAAAAATCATTATCATAATAATTAAAATCGCTTTTATCGTGCGCAAACGATTCCACTTTTTGAAACACTGTATTCATTTTTGTTCGGATAAAGCCGCCGTTTTCACATATTTTTTTATAAACATCCGTATAAAAAGTTTCGTAAGAAATGCCTTCGGTTTTCCTCAAATACAGCGCAAAAAAGCGCAAAAACGAGAAAGAGTGAACCACTTGAATCATCACGGAAAAACGATACGCTTTCACCCAATCCTCCCTTGTCATGGTATCGGTCGCAACCACAATTTCGGAACGAGAAGCGAATTCGATTTCTTCATCAATGGAAAGGTGTACCTGAAAGAGTTTACTTTTCACGGTTTGAATACCGAATTGCCGGCGGTACTCTTTTGTATATAAGCGCGTGTTCGGTAATACCTCCAAGGGGTGAACATTAAAATAATCATGTTGCCCTGCTTCTATTGCCATAAAAATGCCCTGCATAAAACTTTCATATGTTTCTCCGGGAAGCGCTAAAATAAAGTCCGTATAGGGCGACATTCCCGCTTTACGGTACATAGCAAGTTGCTGTGCAAAATTAGAAATGGAAATGTTTTCTCTGCCTATGTTTTTGAGCACAGTCGGGGACATACTTTGCACGGCAACACTGATGCCGCAACTCATATCGACTTCGTGCAGTTTTTGATTGATGGCAAAGACTACATCTTCTTTATTTTTTGCCGCACACGATTCATACTTAATCGGATAACCGCACTCTTTTTTCTTTTGCACAACATAATCGGTTATTTCCATATCGCGCTCCAAAACGCCGAAATTGGAGTCGGCATTTAAGCAATAAGCAATTTTATGTTCGGCTATCCAATCTAAATCGGTTTTGATTCTTTGCATGGGAAAAATTCTGAAGTTTTTTACGGTTCCCGCCCAATAGCAATAGGCGCATTGGTAGGGGCAACCCCGATTCGTTTCCAAAACTGCAGAAAAACGATATATTTTATTCGCCGGGTCACGCATGATTTTATCAAACATACCGGCGGCATACGGGCTCGGAAAAGCGGAGAGGTCCTTATTATAACTTCTCGGCGTTTTGATGATTTCACCGCATTCCCGAAAAGCAATATTATTTATCTGCTTTAAACTTTTGTTTTGCAGCAGGGTTTTAAGCAAACGGTAAAAGGTGATTTCCCCTTCCCCATACATCAAAATATCAATAGAGGCATACTTTTCCAAATATTCGGTATCATCGGGAACCTCGGGGCCGCCAAATGCTATTACACACTGCGGAAACTTTTGCTTGATGGCGGCGGCTAAAGCAAGATTGTACTCAATATTCCACATATAGCAGGAAAACCCGACAAAATAAGGGTTCTTGATGCGCGCTAAAACCTGTTCTACAGGTTCCTTTTTAAAAAAAATGTCACAAAGTGTATAGGCATCGGCAATCTCCCGAAACTGCCATGCGTACGCCGCAATGGCACCTGCCGCATACGGCAGATGTATTTCACCTGAAAGCAGGCAGTTCGGTTGGATTAAATACACATTTTTCATCATTTTACTCCAATGTGCACTATTTTAATGCAGTGATTGATTTTTGTCGATGCAAACACGCCGTATTTGAAAAAAAGTAAAGCGGTTATTGTATCAGTTTGCGTTTAGGCGTGAGCCATATCCTAAAAATATTATAAATATACATTCCCGTTACTTTTAAATAAAAACGGTAACTAAAGTTACTCTTGCCGCCCTCTCGTTTATGAAAATCGGTAGGGATTTCGATATACTCTTTGTTTAGTTTCAAAGGAACTAAAGTGGATTCATACACAAAATTTTTGGCAGCGGAAAAACGCATTTCATTTAAAAAGTTTCTCGGGAAAACCTGATAGATGGAAAAAAAGTCTTTTCCCTTTTTGCGATATAATATACATACCAGAAAATTTGTTGCTTTTCTCACCAACATTCTTGCTACGCCGTAGCCTTTCATGCTGTTATTCTTATAAAACTTTGCAGCGCAAACCAAAGCATCTCTTTTTTTGAGAGATATCTCCACGATAGACAATAAACTGCTAACGGCTATTTCATTGTCCGCTGTCCAAACAATACAGTGCGTGCCACTGCAATAAGAATGCATCAGTTTAAAAGTGCTCTCTAAAATATCTTCGTCGTTTTGAAAAACGCCGGTAATATGCCAATCAGGGTGCATAGAAATAATTTCTTGCAAAATTTTTGCCGCAGGGCAGGTTTCGTTTTTTAAATAAATGATTAACTCATACGCCGTTTTTGCCCCTTGCACAATTTGTGAAATGGTCTTTTTTAAGGAGTCAGTCTCATTATTGGCATAAATAATAACAGAAAGTTTATAATTGTCCAAATCCCCATTCTTTTCAAATTGCATATTATACTGTTTTTCCTTTCCATCATCTTCCCGCGTGCAAACGATTAATCGCTTATTCTTTCGCTTTTTACAAAAAATCTTCCTTTTCTCTTACCGAACCATATCACATCGCGGGTATAATCGACCAAGTTATCAAAATACTCGGTCTCAAAATGCACCGCACAACGCTTTTTCACCGGTTGTTTCGGTGTATTGTTATAAATATCCGCAAAAAACGCTTCCCAATCATATTGAAATGTTTCATCATGCGCCTTAACAAAGGGAAAAACAATTTTACTGACTTGATAGTGCATTAAATCCGCTAACAGTTCTTTATCGGCAATGTATTTTGACATAAATGCGGCGGTTTGCTTATAAAAAGTCTCACTCTCGGCGGCAAAGCAGGCAAAAACCGCCTCATTAATATCCAAATACATCTCGCCAAAGCGCCTATCATAATAGCAAATGCTGCTTTCACCCTTTAAAAACGTGGCAAAAGAAGCCGTGACATCACGGATGATTTTTGCCGTATAATCATTTTCATAACGCAGGTAGTGGATGAAATCCATATAAAAATCGTAAAACGAAATGTTTAGCGCGCGCCTGGCATAGACAGCGAAGTATTTATACAAACCAAAGCCATGAACCGCTTGAGCGCAAACGGCAACAACATTCATATTCAACCAATCATTTGTGCTCATAGTGTTCGTGTGAACAACTACCTCACAATAAGAGGGGTTGGTATTCTCTTCCCACACATCCGTGTGAATTAAGCTCAAATCTGCCCGTACCGTCTTAATGTCATACTTCCGGATGATTTCCGGTTGTGCCATCGGCGCACAAGGCAACAAGTAACACAGATATACAACCAATAAATGTTGACCTGTTTCATATACATTTAAAATACTTTTGCAAAAGCTCTCATAGGTTTCACCGGGCAAGCCTAAAATCATTTCGGTATAGGTAAACATACCCGCATCTCGGTAGAGTTGAACTTGTTGTGCAAAGCTCTCGGCAGACATATTTTGCCGATGTATATTTTTTAAAACCTGTGGTGTTAAAGTTTGGCATGTCAACGAAACGCCCTTGTTCAACCCTATATCATTCATTTTTTTATTGATGCGAAAAACCACATCATTTTTCTGCTTTGCGGCAATGATTTCGGATATTTGAGGATAGCCGCACTCTCTTTTTTGCTCAATGATATAATCGGCTATCTTTTCATCTCTGTCAAACAAACCGAAATTGCCGTCGGCAAAAAAACAATAGACTATTTTGTTTTCTTTCATCCAATGGATTTCGCCTAAAATTCTCTCCATACTGAATTTTCTCACAGGCGCATCTTTCGTGCCCCATGAGCAGTAAAGGCATTTGTAGGGACAACCTCTGTTCGTTTCCATAATCACATCAAATTGCATGCCCTTATGTGCAGGGTCATGAAGGATATGGTCAAAGTAACCGCCTGTATAAGGTGACGGGTAATTCTCAATATTCAAAGGCGTTACGATAGGATTTAAGACCGCCTTATCACCTTTTCGATAGGCGATACTGTTGACAGCGGACAAATCATTCCCTTTTAAAAACGCCGCAAGAATACCGTAAAAGGGCTCCTCGCCTTCACCGAAAATCAAAATATCGATAAAAGGGTATTTTTCAAGAAAAGAGGCATTCTCGGGGATATCCGGTCCGCCGAACACAATAAGGGTGTTCGGGTTTTTCTCTTTGATTCTTTTTGCAATAGATATGTTGTAATCAACATTCCACATATAACTGGAAAAGGCAACTAAATAGGCATCGTTTATCTTCGCACAGATTTCATCAATACTATCCATAAAAAGGATAAAATCCTGCAGGCTGTAGTTTTGCTTAATTTCGGGAAACTGCCACGCATAAGCGGCAATCGTTCCCACGGAATACGGCAAAAATATTGCATTATTTTTCGTTCGAGTCAGCTGTGCAAGCCATACTTTCTTCATCGTTCTATCTTCTCCGCTGTGCGAATC
>ONWY01000160.1 GCA_900321665.1 uncultured Eubacteriales bacterium | reverse complement strand
AAGCGTATGACCTCGGCAAGGCAATGGTGGCGGAAACTCACTGATTTATGCTTTTAATACAATGAAAAAAGGCTGTTTCCGCGTGGAAACAGCCTTTTTAACTCAATTTATTCAATTGCCGCTCTTAATGCCTTGCTCAGTTGGTCGGGGCAAGAGGTCGGGCGCGGTCCGCACTTGATGCCCTCTAATTTTGCAATGGCATCCTCTGCCGTTAAGCCCTTGACCAGCGCGCTGACACCCTGGGTATTTCCGCTGCAGCCGCCATAAAACGAGCAATCGCGAATCACATGATTTTCATCAATATCAATCGTGATTTGCCGCGAGCAAACCCCGCGGGGGGTAAATGTGTAAACCATAATTCTCCTTATTCCGCTGCCTGTGCAGCTGCTTTTTCCGCCTTTTTCTTTTGGCGCTTCATCTTTGCTTTGTAGCCCAAAAACTCATTAAGATTTGCTTCGGGGGTGGTCACATCACCGAGCTTGGAATTGTGCGCGGCGAAGCAGCCGTGGAAATCCGAACCGCCGATGGCAAGCAGCTTGTGCTTCTTGGCATACTTGACCATCTCCGCGCTCTGCTCCTCGCTCATAGTCGGGTGCCATGCCTCCACACCGCAAAGCCCTTTTTCGACCAGCTCATCTAACAGCTCTGTGCTGTCGTACAAATACGGGTGCGCCAGCACCGCAATGCCGCCCGCGCTCAAAATTTCCTCAAGCACCTCAAACACATCGGGGTACTTAATCGGAACAGCAATATTTTTCTCGCCCTTTTCTTTGAACAATTGGTTGTATGTTTCACCGAAAATACCGTCTGCATAACCGATATATGCCAAAGCCTTCATAATATGCTGCTTGTAAATATTGGTGCTGCCCTGCGCGCACTTGGCGATAAATTCCGCGGTCAGCGGGTATTTCGCTGTTGCCTTAATGACCATCAGCTTCCCGGCGCGCTTTCTTGCGAGCGAGGTGCGCATGCATAACCCCTCGAGCCTGTCGGGGTGGTCGGGCATGTAGCACAACAGGTGCACCTTGCGGTTTCTCTCGCTGTCCCAGCACGAGAGTTCCACACCCGCAATCACATTAATATTAAAGCGCTTGCCGATAATCGCGCCTCTGACAGTGCCTGCCAAAGTGTCGTGGTCTGTGATAGCGATGGTATCTACCCCGCTCTTCTTTGCCACCTGAATCAGCTCCTCGATACCGAGTGTACCATCGGAAAGCATCGTATGACAATGTAAATCTGCTTTCATAAATCCCTCATCTTTCCCTCTTTGCTAAAACCTAAAACCTGTGAAAAAACAAAGGGGCAATGTGAATCTCCAATGTGAGCAACGATTGCATTCTTCAATATGCAAAAATTCACGAAACATTAGCCCCAATATAGTCTCATTATATACCTTACACGAACATTTTTCAAGTTATTTGTTGAAGTTATATAATTTTTAACCGATAAATTGCATTCTGTAAAAAAATACGCTATAATTAACAAATTAATTTCAAAAGGATAAACAAATGGTTAAAAAAATTGTATCGGCACTGCTCATTGTGTGTATGCTCCTGCCGCTGAGCGCCTGTTCCAAAAAAAGAAATGTGGAAAATTTAAGCTGTGAAGACATTGTGGCAGCCTTTCGCAAGGCATACGGCAGCTCGTATGAACCCAATGTTGCCATTTCCGACGAGCTGATAAACAGCGAATTCGGCTTAAATATTTCCGAGATGGAGGATTACTACGGCGAAATGCCGCAAATCGGCTTGCGGTGCGACCGCATTGTCGCTGTCAAAGCGTCTCGCGGGCTGGCAGACAAGGTCGCCAAGCGCTTTGAGGAAGCGAAAAAAGGCTTTTTAAAAAACAATATGGAGTATTCCAACTCCATGAAGGTCAGCGCGGCGCTGATTTTGACCGAGGGCGATTTTGTATGCTTTTATATGCTCGGGGATGACTACGGCGGCGAAAACATCGGCGAGGGCTCTGCGGAGGAAACCGCCTTTTACAAGGCGCAGCAGCAAATCGGCGAGGAGTGCTGGCATAATATCTTTTATGAAAAATAAAAAAAGAGCTTCTTACTCCAAAAAGAGTGGAAGCTCCTTTTTTTATCTGCTGTTACCGCGCTTTGCCGTGCAAAGTCGGGTCAAGCACCTTCGGCACAACCTTGAATGCCTGCTCGGCGCTCTTGACTAAGAATTTATTGCGCACCATCACTTCAAACGCTGCCACCAAAAATTCCGCAATTGTGCTCACGGCGGGGCTCTCGCCCATCTTCACCGTGATATTTTCCGCATCAAAGCGAATGGTCATGGTTCTTGCCGATACCGCCTCAAGAGGACGCAGGGAGATAGACAGCGTGCCATCCTCATTCCAGCACCCGATACCTGCCGTGGTAAAGGGCACCGGCCCCATGTTCAGCTTGCCGTAGCGGTACTCACCGTCTAAGCCGATGGGCACGCACTCTTTAATCTTGCCACCCTGCTCGGTCCAATTCATGCGCAGCTCGTTTTCTTTAAACACAAAGCGCAGGTTATCGATATTGCCGGTCTTGACCGTGCTCATAAAGGTGATGGGCATCGCCAACATGCTCGCCGGAAAGCCGCTGATGTTGCCGACCGGCTTTTTATGCAAGCGATACACCTTTTTATTGATGCGCGCTTCCTCCTGCGGGCGGCGCGGCATTTTCGGCAACTTCGCAAGCGCATAATCCGCGCACCTTTGCTGCAAGAGGGCATACATCTCCGGGTCCTCCGGCAGCGGCTTATCGCTAAAGGCTGCCGGGAATACGGAGCAGATGGCATCCATATCCTTTTGCTCTATCGGGCAGCCCGAGGTGGTGATAATCACCGCATCATACTCCGGCAGTGCCAAGCCGTGCTGCGAAAACATACCGTCGGCACGGAAGCCGCCGATTTGGTTGAGCCAGAAGTGGTAGCCGTAGCCCGCCTTGTTATCGGGCTGAATTTCAATCGAGTTATCCACCTGCTTCTTAGATGCCTCGGCAACCCACCACGCGGGGATGACCTGCTTGCCCATAAACCTGCCGCCATCCATGTAGCACTGCATAAACTTTGCCATATCCTCGGTTTTCAGGTACATGCCCCAACCGCCGGATTCGGTGCCGTTTTGGTCGGTTTCCCACATCGGCTCCTCGATGCCGAGGGGCGCATACAGGCGCGGGGTTAAGTATTCATTGACTGTCTGCCCTGTCAGCGCGCGAATCGCCGCGCAAAACATAAAGGAATTTTCATTGCAATAGTTCCAATAGGTGCCGGGCTTTGCGTTAAAGGGTGCGTTGATATAATCCTCCACCCAATCAATCTTTGCCTTGTCGGCGAGCAGGTTCATCTGCTTGCCGCTTTGCATGCGCAGCATATGGCGAATTTTCAGCTCGTCATCATACGGGTGCGGTTTTTTCTTTGCCGCAAATTGCCGCGGGAAAATATCCTTCAGCTTTGTATCCAAGCTCAGCGCCTCCCCGGTGGAGGGCACCGCAAGCTTCTCATCAATCGCAAAGCCGATTGCCGTTGCCGCAAAGGATTTGGAGAAGGAATACAGCGTGTGCGGAATGTCCGGCGCCATCGGCTTCGCCCAAGCCTCGGCGCAAACCTTCCCATGGCGCACAATCATAAACGAATGGTTTTCAATCCCCATGCGCGCGAAGGTATCCATCAGCTTAATAATGTCTGCCGAGGCGATGCCGACACTCTCCGGTGTGCACCGCTCGAATTTTATCTCATTTGCCATACAAATTCACCTCTGGTCATTCATTTTATGCTCTACAGTGCTATTATATATGATTCGACAAAATATTACAATTGACAAAAATGAAATTTATGTGAATTTTCACTTTGCAGCTCCCTTTTTTCTTGACAAAGGCACAAAAGCGTGTAAAATGTTAAATGTATAATTATATATAATAAATTATATGCGATTAGTAAAGAAAGGAAGTGATAAGCTTGAAAAAGAAAACAAGGCAATGGATTGCTGTTGCAGCATTGGCGGTATTTCTTCTTTTTTCCGTGTTCGGCACACTCGGGCTTGTCACAACCTCTCACCACGAGTGTACCGG
>ONWY01000119.1 GCA_900321665.1 uncultured Eubacteriales bacterium | reverse complement strand
GCATTGATTATTCCAAATATAGCGTTTCCATAGAGGATGAAAGCATTGCAAGCTTTTCGTTAGGCAATGTCAGACTGCTCAAGGAGGGTGAAACCACCATGCATTGCCTTTACGGCGAGCAGGAAATCGAAGTGCGTATCCTCGTCAGCGCGCCTGTTGAGGAAATTCTCTTGAGCGAAAGCGGCACCACACTTGCCGAGGGCGAAAGCTATATCTTAGGCGCGCAGACCGTGCCCGAGAGCAGCGAGCCCCTCCTCTACAGCTCCGATAACGAGGCTGTCGCAACCGTGAACAGTGCCGGCGTGATTAGCGCCATCAGCATCGGTAGCGCCACCATTACCGCCAAGACAAAGAGCGGTATCCGCGCCGATTTTGCTCTCAAGGTAAAGCCGACAAGCGAAATCACCGCGTTGAGCTTTGATAAAGCGGTATATGATATAGAAATTCCCGGCACTCTCGACTACCGACTGCTTGCCGATGCGGATATCACCAACAAAATCACCTATGAAAGCTCTAACTCCAACCTGTTGGCAGTGGATGAAGAGGGTGTATTTACAGCAAAGAAAGCCGGCGAAGTCACCATTACCGCCCGTGCCGACAGCGGCGCGCAGGCAAGCGCGACAGTCCGCCTTTCCTCCAAGCGCTCACTGGCGCTTTCCAGACCGCAGATTGAAACCACGACCAAAAGCTCGATTGCTATCTCCGCCATGCTCACCCCTGCAAGCGAGGATTTAGACGGCTATTGGTACAGCGATAACCCCGCCGTGGCCACTGTCTCCCAAAGCGGGATGATTTACACAAAGTCCCCCGGCACCTGTAATGTTTACTTTTGCACCTTGCAGGGAGAAATCGCCTCCTGCCTTGTGAAGGTGAATGATATTGCGCTCTCTCGCTTGAGCATGCCGAGCGGAGAAATCAATCTCAATCTCAACGAGCGCTATATTGTGGAATACGGCAAAAATCTCCCCTATTCCGCCGAAATGCCGCAGTGGAAAAGCGATGACCCCTCCATTGCCGCAGTAGACCAAAACGGTATTATTTACGCTGTGGGAGAAGGCAGCACAACCGTGATTGCCTCCTTAAAAAACGGCAAGCTTTACCCCATCACGGTCAATGTCAGCGCCGGGCAAATCAGCCTGCGCGGCACCACCGCAAGCGGTGCCACCCTAAAGAGTGAAAACCTGATTGGCACACAAAGCGAATATGCGGTTGAGGGCGCTTTCACCATCACGCCCTTTGCCGGCGGCACCTATACCTTAACCCTTAGCGCACCGCACCACACAAGCTTGACCATTACCGATGCCACGATTTTTGAAACAACAGACTTGGGTCTGCTGCGCTTATATAATGGTGACGCCAACGGCGACGGTGTGGTGGATATCGCGGATATCTCCCTGCTGCTGCAAGCAGGCAATTACGGCAGCAGCGCGCAGGGGCGCGAAAATTTGGATATGGATGACAGCGGCAGCATCACCATCGCGGACATTGCCGAAATTCTCCTTGCCGAAAACTACAGCGGAACAGATAAAGAAATTATTTATTAAAAATATAAAAAAATAGGCTGTCTGCAAGAGACAGCCTATTTTCTTTTTCAGCTACATGGCATTGATATAATCGCACGCTGCAAGCGCTGCAATCGTGCCGTCAGCCGCCGCGGTGGTCACCTGGCGGATTTTCTTGGAGCGACAATCGCCGGCAACAAAGATACCGGGTGTTTTGGTCGTGCAGCTTTCATCCGCATCAAAATAGCCGTAATCATTGAGCGCTGCAAGCGCTTTAAACGGTTCGTTTTCCGGAATCAAGCCGATGGCGACAAACAGCCCGTCGCAAGCAATACTTTCCCTTGTGCCGGTTGCGGTTTTTACAATCTCCACACCGCTCAGCTCCCCGCCCTGCGCGAGGAGTTTTTCAATTTTCACCCCCGTGAAGGCTTGCACATTTTCGCGCGCAAATAACACCTTTTGCAGGCGTTCTTCACCGGTAAAATGAGGCAAATCCTGCAGCATAATCACCTTTGCGCATTTGTCCGAGAGCAGGATGGCTTCCTGCAAAGCGGAGTTGCCGCCGCCGGCAACGCAAACGGTTTGGTTTTTATAAAAATCGCCGTCACATACCGCACAAAACGAAATGCCCTCACCGATTAAATCCGTTTCGCCCTCAAGCCCCAACAAGCGGTGCTTAACACCGGTCGCCAAAATCACTGCCTTGCACTCAAAGCGGCTGCCCTCCTCGGTGCACACCACCTTCATCGCGCCCTCGCTCTTGATTTCGCTGACCGTTTCTATCTCGATATCTGCCCCCTGCTCCATGATTTGTGAAAACATACTGTCGGCAAGCTCGTTGCCGCTGATGGATAAGGAGCCAGGGAAATTTTCCACCTTCGGGGAGTTGGTAATTTGCCCGCCAAAGCCCGCTTTCTCTATGACAAGCGCGCTCTTGCCGTTGCGCAGCGCATACAGCGCCGCTGTCATGCCGGCGGGGCCGCCGCCGACAACGATAATATCATACATCTCTATCTCCTTTTGCAGCCGCTGCTTCGGCTGCCGTATCGCTTGCAAGAGCGCCGGGTTTCCCTCCGCTCATGCAATCATAAGGCAAAATGGGGACATAAGACAAGCGCCTATGTTCCCATTTTTTTGCATTTTATGTCAGCAAAGCGATATCGCTGCTTTTTGTTTGCAGCGGCTTTCGCTTAGCGATTCATCAGCCAGCCCTTGATATCGGAAACACCTCTGAATTTCTCGAAGGCTTCGCCATTGGGAACAATCAAAGTCGGTGCCTGCTTGATACCGTATTTGCCGACAAGCTCGGGCTGCTCATCCGCATTAAGCGCGGTGTAGGCAATGCCTGCTTTATCTAACAGCGCCGCTGCCGCTTTACAATTCGGGCAGGTCGCCGTCTTAAAGAGAATGGCCTCCTCGCCGCCTGCGCTCTCGGTGCTCTGCGCCTGAGAAGCCATTTCCACCTTCACCGGCTCATCCACCGGTGCCGGTTTCGGACCCCTGTGGGTCAAGTGGCTTCTGCCGATGTTGTAGACCTTGCGGTCTTTATACTCTTGCGCCTTACCGTCGTTCCAATTCTGAATCGGTCTGTAGTAACCGGTGATACGGCTGTTGACCTCGGTCTTGGCACCGCAAATCGGGCAGGTATATTGCTCGCCGGTCAGGTAGCCGTGGTCTTTACATACCGAGTAGGTCGGTGACATGGTGTAATAAGGCAGCTTGTAGTTTTCCGCAATCTTTCTGACCAAATTTGCTGCCGCTTTCCAATCGGGCAGCTTCTCGCCCAAGAAAGCGTGGAATACGGTACCGGAGGTATAAAGGGTCTGCAAATCATCTTGAATATCCAATGCAGAGAAGATATCCTCGGTATAACCGACAGGCAGGTGAGAAGAGTTGGTATAGTAAGGTGTGCCGTTCATATTCGCAGTGATGATATCCGGGAAATCCTCCTTGTCGTGCTTTGCAAAGCGATAGGTGGTGGACTCTGCCGGGGTCGCCTCCAAGTTATACAGGTCGCCATACTGCTCTTGGTAATCGGAAAGTCTTTCTCTCATGTGGTTGAGCACATCGCGCGCAAAACGCTGCACCTTTTCATCGGTCAAGTCCGCTCTGAGCCAATTGGCATTTAAACCAACCTCGTTCATACCGATAAGGCCGATGGTGGAGAAATGGTTGGCAAAGGTGCCGAGGTAGCGCTTGGTGTAGGGATACAAGCCCTGCTCAAGAAGGGTGGTAATGACCTTTCTCTTCACACTTAAGGAGCGCGCTGCCAGGTCCATCAAATGGTCTAATCTTGCATAGAAATCCTTTTCATCCTGCGCTTGGTAAGCAATCCTGGGCAGGTTGATGGTAACCACACCGATAGAGCCGGTGGATTCGCCGGAGCCGAAGAAGCCGCCGGACTTTTTGCGCAGCTCGCGCAAATCCAAGCGCAGTCTGCAGCACATGGAGCGCACATCGCTCGGCTCCATATCGGAATTGATGTAGTTAGAGAAATAGGGTGTGCCGTATTTTGCGGTCATTTCAAACAACAGCTTGTTGTTCTCTGTTTCATTCCAATCAAAATCACGGGTGATGGAGTAGGTGGGAATCGGGTATTGGAAGCCTCTGCCGTTGGCATCGCCCTCAATCATAATCTCGATAAACGCCTTGTTGACCATATCCATTTCTTTTTGGCAATCGCCATAGGTGAAATCAACCTCTTTGCCGCCGATGATAGCGGGCAGGTTCTTTAAGTCATTGGGCACAACCCAATCGAGAGTGATGTTGGAGAAGGGCGCTTGTGTACCCCATCGGCTCGGGGTATTGACACCGTAAACAAAAGACTGAATGCACTGCTTAACCTCTTTTTGAGAGAGGTTATCCACCTTCACAAAGGGTGCAAGGTAGGTATCAAAGGAGGAGAATGCCTGCGCGCCTGCCCACTCGTTTTGCATAATACCGAGGAAATTCACCATCTGGTTGCAAAGGGTGGAAAGGTGGTTGGCAGGAGAAGAGGTAATCTTGCCCGGTACGCCGCCCAAGCCCTCTTGAATGAGCTGCTTCAGCGACCAACCCGCGCAATAGCCCGAAAGCATGGAAAGGTCATGCAGGTGAATATCCGCATTTCTGTGCGCTTGGGCAATCTCATCATCATAAACCTCGCTCAACCAATAGTTGGCGGTAATCGCACCGGAGTTAGAGAGAATCAAACCGCCCACGGAATAGGTGACGGTTGCATTTTCCTTCACGCGCCAGTCATTAATTCTTAAATAATTATCAACTATATCCTTATAGCTGAGCATTGCGGAAT
>ONWY01000124.1 GCA_900321665.1 uncultured Eubacteriales bacterium | reverse complement strand
AACACCGCATAAATTTCTTTTATTCACACACAACAGATGAAAGTTATCGGGAGGGCACGGAGACCCTCCCACAAAATTAGAGCATAGCGGAACGGGTGCGGGTGCCCCGCCCACAACTATTCACTCTTCACTATTCTCTATTCACTGCGTGAAAGTTCCTTTCACGCTAACCGTCCCCTTGTCCTGAAAATGCAGATAAAGAGCGATGCATTGCGCGCAGCGCGCAATGCTCAGCACTTGGTTAAGCGCGCAAATTTTGCCATCAGCTTTTTGGTGCCGACTTTATCAAACGCGATTTCAAGCAGCACATCGCTGCCCATCGGCTCGGCGGAGAGCACCATGCCCTCACCAAAGGTCTTGTGGCGCACCTTATCCCCCACCTGAAGGTTGATATCGCCGGCAGGCTGCTTACCGGAAAAGGGTTGCCGCAAGGGGCTGCTGCCGCTTGTACTGCGGCGCTCAAAGGTCTGCCGCGTACCCGTGCTGCCGCCAAAGCTGCTGACCGGCGCGCGGTTCACACCGGCATGCTCCAGATACTGCGCCGGGATTTCATCCAAAAAGCGCGAGGGGCGATTGCGGTTGGTAGAGCCGTAAACCATGCGCGTGTCGCTGCGCGTTAAATACAGCGATTCCTTCGCCCTGGTAATGCCGACATAGGCAAGGCGGCGCTCCTCCTCCACCTCGCTCGGGTCAAACATACACTGCCTGGAGGGGAAAATGCCCTCCTCCATACCGATGATAAACACCACCGGGAACTCCAAGCCCTTGGAGGCATGCAGGGTCATCAGCGGCACATAATCATCCTCATTTGTCAGCTCATCCTGGTCGGAGCTGAGCGCGACCTCTTGCAGGAAGCCCTCCAAGGTCGGCTCCTCCGCTTCGGAGATGTACTCGGCTATTTCCGATTTTAATTGGTCTAAGTTTTGAATACGCTCCTCGCTGTTTTCTTCGGCAAAAAGAGAGTCGCGGTAGCCTGTTTCGCGCATCACAATATCAAACAAATCGCTTAAAGAAGCACTTTCGCGGTAAGTATCGATACGCTCTATCATCGCGCAAAAGCTCTTGAGCTTATTTGCCGCGCGGTAGAGTGCCTGGTATTGCTCGGCTTCCTTAAGCACCTCAAAAATGCTCATGCCGAGCCCTTGGGCAATTTCATAGGCATGGCGCACGGTCGTTTCACCGATGCCGCGCTTGGGCACATTGATAATGCGCATCAGGCGAATATCATCATCGTGATTGGCGACAAGGTTTAAATAAGCCATGGCATCTTTAATTTCCTTGCGGTCATAAAAGCGATGGCCGCTAAGCACTTTATACGCAATACCGCTGCGGCTGAGTGCACGCTCCACGGGCGCGGAAAGCGCCGAGGCTCTGTAAAGCACCGCGTGGTCACCGTATTTCATCCCGGCGGCAACATCATCAAAAATCTTGTCGGCAATGAAGGCGGCTTCATCGTTTTCGTTATACGCGGTATAAGCGCAAATCTTTTCGCCCTCTCCCCGCTCGCTCCACAAGGTTTTCCCTTTGCGCTTGGTATTGTGGGCAATGACAGAGTTTGCCGCATTTAAAATATTCTCCTTCGAGCGGTAATTTTGCTCGAGGCGAATGACAAGCGCGTTTTCCCACTCGTTTTCAAACTCTAAAATATTCCTGACAGTCGCGCCCCTGAAGCGATAAATGGATTGGTCATCATCCCCCACCACGCAGATATTGCCATAGCCCCCTGCGAGCAGAGAGGTCAACACATACTGCGCGTGGTTGGTATCCTGGTACTCATCGACCAAAACATATTTGAACTGCCGCTGATAGTGCTCAAGCACATCGGCATTGCTCCTAAAGAGCTTGACCGTGTTATAAATAATATCATCAAAATCCATCGCATCGCTTTTTAAAAGCAGGCTTTGGTAAGCGGTATACGCCTGTGCAATTTTCTTTAAACGAAAATCGTGCGCCGCATTTTGCTCATATTCCTGCGGTGAAATCAGCGAATCCTTCGCCTTGGATATCTCGTTTAAAAGGAGCTTGTGCGAGAGCAGCTTATCATCAATATTTAACTGCCGCTGCACCTGCTTCATCGCCTTTTCGCTATCGGCGGTATCATAAATGGTGAAGGATTTGGAAAAACCGATTCTCTCACCAAAGCGGCGCAAAATGCGCGTGCATGCCGCGTGGAAGGTGGAAGCCCAAATCTCGCTTGCCTGCGCACCGAGGTTGTATTCCAAGCGCGATTTCATCTCATTTGCCGCTTTGTTGGTAAAGGTGATGGCAATCACCTCCCAAGGCTTTGCGGCATCCACACTCAGGATGGAGGAAGCCTTCGCATGGTCGCGGTTTTTCCCTTCCAAATAATCGTTTAAAAAGGCGATATGCTCTTCAGTCAGGTACGCGGGGACAAAGGTGCTGTGGTACGCATTGCCGTATTTGATAAGGTTTGCAATGCGGTTGACCAAAACGGTGGTTTTGCCCGAGCCGGCACCGGCTAATATCAGCACCGCGCCATCGGTTTGCAGCACCGCCTTTTTCTGCTCCGGGTTTAAAGAAGCAAATTCCTTTTCAATGATTTTTTGTTTCAGTTCTAAGTAATCCGTAATCACCGTTTTCTCCTAAATCTATATGTTATGAAACGAAAGAGCGATGGTGCATCGCTCTTTTCTGTTTGCTATTTTACAAATGCTATTGTATCGTTTTTTAAGCGCTTTAGTGCGGTATCATGGCGAGGAGAACGCCTGCGGCGACGGCAGAGCCGATAACACCGGAAACATTGGGACCCATCGCATGCATCAGCAGGAAGTTGGAAGGATTCTCCTGTTGACCGACCTTTTGGCTGACGCGCGCTGCCATCGGCACGGCAGAGACACCGGCGGAGCCAATCAACGGATTGACCTTGCCCTTGGTCACTACATACATCAGCTTGCCGAAGAGCACGCCGCCTGCAGTGCCGACTGAGAAAGCGATTAAGCCTAATAACACAATCTTTAAAGTATCGAGTGTTAAGAAGGTTTTGCCGTTGGTAGTCGCACCGACAGAAAGGCCGAGCATTAAGGTAACAATATTGCACAATTCATTCTGTGCCATTTTGGAGAGTCTTTCCGTTACACCGCACTCCTTGAGCAGGTTACCGAGCATTAAGCAACCGACCAGCACACCTGCAGAGGGCAGGATTAAAGAAACGACCACGGTTACCATAATCGGGAACAAAATCTTTTCTTTTTTGCTGACAGGGCGCAAGGTCTCCATCACAACCGCGCGCTCCTTTTTGGTGGTCAGCGCCTTCATAATGGGCGGTTGAATAATCGGCACAAGCGCCATATATGAATATGCCGCAACGGCAATCGGACCGAGTAAGGACGGCTTTAAGATGGAGGTGGTTAAGATTGCCGTAGGACCGTCTGCCCCGCCGATAATGCCGATGGAGCCGGCTGCCTGCGGGTCAAAGCCCAAGAGCATCGCCATTAAGAATGCACCGAAAATACCAAGTTGCGCCGCTGCACCTAAAATGAAGCTTGAGGGGCGCGCAATAAGCGGACTAAAGTCGGTCATGGCACCGATGCCCAGGAAAATCAGCGGCGGATAAATACCGGCTTTTACACCGAGATACAGCCAATCTAATAATCCGGCGCTCAGCGGTTGCCCGGTGGTCCCGTCAATCAAATTGCCTTTAATCAGTTGTATAAACTCCGGAATGTCATGGTAGTGAACCGCCAGGTTTGCCCCGGGGAGGTTTGCCAAAAGCATACCGAAAGCAATCGGCACCATCAGCAGCGGTTCAAAGCCTTTTTTGATGCCGAGCCATAATAAAACACATGCGACGGCAATCATAATTAAGTTTTGCCAAGAGCCGGTGAAGAACTGCGCTACACCGGATTCCGAGGCGAGGTTTTTAAGTGCATCTAAGAATTGTGCCATTATTTGCTCGCCTCCTTAATATCTTTAATAATCACATTTTTGCCGCCGCTTGCTTCCGTGATAGCAGCAACAATGACCGCTGCGGTTTCATCATCCACTTCACTGCTTGAAGCGGGTGCAGGCGCTGCCTTTTTCTCAGCCTCCTGCTTGGCAGCCTCTTTGGCATTGACCTTTGCCATAATTTTACCGAACACGGTGAAAATGATAATCAAAATCAATAACAAAAGGAATACAATAAAGAATCCGGCTAAGGTCAATACGAATGTGTTGCCCCAATCCCATGACGGGTTTTCAAACACACCGCGCCGAATCATATCGAATGAAATTTCTAAAAGCATTTTTTAAACATTCCCCCTAATACTTTTATTTCTTTGTTATATTACTCTAATCGGACCGCAAGGTCTGATGGAAAGTACGGAACAGCTGCCTTCGCCGAAAACAGCTTCCATCGCCGCTTTATATGTACTCACTAAATCCGCAGGCACGAAAGCCTGTGTTGTACCGGCAAAGCCGCCGCCGTGAACGCGGAAGGCGCCGCGATTGCCCAAAACACTTTCGGAAATACAGATGCCCAAGGAAATTCCCTGCTGCGCCGGCGCTTTGGGACTAAACACATTTTGGTTATACATATACGAAGACCTGCCGG
>ONWY01000289.1 GCA_900321665.1 uncultured Eubacteriales bacterium | reverse complement strand
AATCTTCGATTTGGCAAGTTGGTCGGGTTCTTCTATCCGCTGAAGCGGATGGTGGATTTGATTTCATCTAAAATGCTTGCATTTTAGATTTCATCGGGCAGCGCCCGATTTCATCTTTTGCAGTGCAAAAGATTTCATTAAGAAGAACTAAAAGTGTGTGCAACTATCAGTTTTTTTGAAAAATTAATCCGTTATCAACACTCCCACCGGAAAAAAGCAGTTCTTAGGAACTGCTTTTTTCAATTAAATCCACCCTTGCGGGGGGTGAAATATTCGTGAATATCATCGCTGAAAGCGCTTAATCCACGAATATGAAATCGCAAATCTTCGATTTGGCAAGTTGGTCGGGTTCTTCTATCCGCTGAAGCGGATGGTGGATTTGATTTCATCTAAAATGCTTGCATTTTAGATTTCATCGGGCTTTGCCCGATTTCATCTTTTGCACCGCAAAAGATTTCATTAAGAAGTTATTGAAAATGTGTGCGCCTGTCTTACCTGTCCCGAAAATTCCCCGCCATGCCGCTGTCCTCGGGCGGGCGACACAATTTGTGTTTACAATTGCAGCGGTATGTGGTATTGTAGGGTTAGAATGAAAAAAGGGGTGATACGATGATTTACATAATCTCTCTGGTTTTGGGTATTGCGGTTGCGGGTGTTTTCTGCTTTAAGCGCGCAAAGGGCTTTAGTGTTCCCATTTTGATGTGGAAGATTGCGGCAAGCCTTTGCTTTATTTTAACGGGCGTGGCGGCGCTTATCCTGCACCCCGAAAATATGCCTTATGGCGCACTTGTTATTTTTGGCGGTGTTTTGGGCATGTGCGGCGATATTACGCTGGATTTGAAGGGCATATACACGCAAGATAAAAAGCCGTTTATGCTCAGCGGGTTCATCTTCTTTTTAATCGGTCACTTGTTTTACCAGGCAGGCATTTTGCTTACAGCGAAGCTAAGCCTTGTCACGGTTCTCGTTTGCGCCGGGGTGTGCATTGCTTTCGGTGTGATTAATATTCTTGCCGAGAAGCTGATGAAGCTGCATTACGGTGAGTATAAATGGATTGTGCTTTTGTATTCCGTTGTCCTCGCGCTGACAGTGGCGCTCTCCGTGGCGGCGATGATTACGAGCGCATTTCATAAGGCATATATACTTTTAAGCGCCGGCGGTGTGCTCTTTATGTTGTCCGATTTAATTTTAAGCGGCACCTATTTTGGGAAAGGGAAGGATAAACCGATTCACTATTTTACCAACCACCTTGCCTATTATGCTTCGCAATTTGTGATTATGGCAAGCATTTTGTGCATCGGCAGCTAAGTTGTGTAAAAAAAGAGGTTCAACAGTAGGAAATATGCAGTATAGAAAAGATAAATACGGCGAGGATTTGTCCATCCTCGGGTTCGGGTGCATGCGCTTTTCCAAAAAAGGCGGCAGCATTGATATCGACAAAGCGGAGCGCGAAATTCTGTGCGCTTACCGCGCGGGTGTCAATTACTTTGATACGGCATATGCCTACAGCGGCAGTGAAGCCGCCATCGGGGAGATTTTCGAGCGCAACGGCATGCGCGAAAAAATCAAAATTGCCACAAAGCTGCCGCAGTATTTGGTCAGCAGTCGCGCGGCACTCGATAAGTATTTTAACGAGGAGCTTTCTCGCCTGCGTACGGATTATATTGACTATTACCTGATGCATCACTTGACCGATATCGCCATGTGGGAAAAGCTGAAGCGTGTCGGTGTCATTGAGTGGATAGAGCAAAAAAAGGCAAGCGGTGCGATTCGCAACATCGGCTTTTCCTACCACGGCAACAGCGATGGCTTCCTGCAGATTTTAAATGACTATGATTGGGATATTTGCCAAATTCAATATAATTATTTTGATGAGCATTCCCAAGCCGGTGTGACCGGGCTGAAGGCAGCAGCGCAAAAGGGCATTCCCGTGGTGATTATGGAGCCGCTGCGCGGCGGTAAATTGGTGCAAATGTTGCCGGAGGAAGCCAAAAAAGTGATGGCGCAAAGCGGCAAGAACCGCACCCCTGCCGCGTGGAGCTTTCGCTGGCTTTATAACCAGCCGGAGGTGACCGTGGTGCTCTCCGGCATGAATTCGGTGGAAATGGTGGAAGAAAACTGCAGGACAGCATCGGAGGCTGCAGCGGGACATCTGACGGATGCGGATTTTGAGACCCTTGAAATGGTCAAAAGTTGTATTCGCGAGAAGGAGAAAGTCGGCTGTACAGGCTGCAGGTATTGTATGCCATGTCCCAAAGGTGTGGATATTCCCGGCATTTTCCGCTGCTATAACGCGATGTATACAGAAGGGAAGAGCGCGGGACGGTTTCAGTTTGCCCAGACCGTGAGTCTGTCCAAG
>ONWY01000122.1 GCA_900321665.1 uncultured Eubacteriales bacterium | reverse complement strand
CCGCCGCTCGGCGGCAAAAAAAACTCCCGCTGCCGAAGCAGCGGGAGAACGTACCTTATGAGTGGGTAATTGTGCTTATTCCATTTAATGTATAAGCATTAAAGGGTTGTAAGCCGGGTGCGAATGGGCCCGGCTGAATTTTTATTCGCAAATTAGCCGAATATACATTCGGCTCATACTAAAATTTTAGTATAGCAGTTTGCGCTTTTGTAATCCGTGCGGATTAAAGAGCAGCAAGAACCTTGGAGATGATAGTGCCAACGGGGCCTGCCAATACAGCAAGTACCGGGAACTGAGCAGCAAGGTATGTGCAGAGAGCCTGAAGACCTTTCTGAAGAAGGAACTTAAGGATAGCTTCTGCAACGGAAGGTGTTAAGTACTTAGAAATAAGAGCAACAGTCTTGTTGTCACCGTACTTCTCGTACTCCTTAGCGATCCAGTTAGCGATTAATTTTGCAGCTTTCATAAGGGCAATTACTCCTTTCTCTATATTTCATAAGATACTTTTTTACGATTAAATTATATGTACAACTTCCTTTAAAGTCAATCGCCTTTGGAAAACTTTGGATAAGGCGCTAAAGTTTTAATTATTTTTTGTTTATTTTGTTAGAAAAATATATGACAATAATTAATGACAAATTGAAAATTGCTCATAGCTAAAATATAAAAAAACGGCACTCGATGCTCAAGTGCCGTCGTTTGCAAAGGATTGCATCATTATGCATTTTCTTTTTGCGAGTTCATTTTCAAATAGGCATTAATAAAGCCGTCAATATCACCATCCATCACCGCGTTGATATTGCCGTATTCAAAGCCGGTGCGGTGGTCCTTGACGAGGGTGTAGGGCATGAACACATAGGAACGAATTTGGCTGCCCCAGGTGATTTCCCGCTGGTCGCCCTTGATATCGCTGATTTTCTCCGCCTGCTGCTCCTCCTTCAAGCGTACCAGCTCCGCTTTGAGCATTTTCATGCACACCTCGCGGTTTTGGTGCTGGCTGCGCTCCACTTGGCAGGAGACGACAATGCCGGTCGGGATATGGGTCATGCGCACGGCAGAGGAGGTCTTGTTGACCTTTTGCCCGCCGGCGCCGGAGGCTCTGTAATAATCGAGCTTGATATCATCGGGGCTGATGTCGATTTCCACCGAATCATCAATCTCGGGCATGACCTCGAGCGCGGCAAAGGAGGTATGGCGCCTGCCTGCCGCATCAAAGGGGGAAACGCGCACCAGGCGGTGCACCCCGTGCTCGCCTTTTAAATAGCCGTAGGCATTTTCGCCTTCAATGAGAATGGTTGCACTTTTAATGCCCGCTTCATCGCCATCCAAATAATCTAAGGTGGAGACCTTGTAGCCGTGGCGCTCGCCCCAGCGGGTATAGAGCCTTAAGAGCATCTGCGCCCAATCCTGCGCCTCGGTACCGCCCGAGCCGGGAGAAAACTTAATAATGGCATTTTTGGCATCGTATTCGCCGGTCAGGAGAGTGAGCAGGGTCATGCTTTCAAGTGCCGCCTTAAACTCCTCAATGCTTTGCTTGCACTCCTCCTCAAAGCTGAGGTCGCCCTCCTCGTTTGCCAATTCAATCATTGCCATGGCATCGTCATATTTCGCTTGTAAATTTTCATATTTTTTCAGCTTTGCCTGAATTTCACTCAACCTTTTTTGCACCTTTTGGCTGTTTTCCACATCGTCCCAAAAGCCGGGCTTCGCCGATTGCTCCTCAAGAGTGGCAACCTCCTCGCGCAGCCCCTCTAAATTCAGGGCATCCGCCAGCTCGCTTAAAGCCGGCGCATTCTGTTTTAATTCAAATTGTAACTCTTCATACTGTAGCATGTATCTAACCCTCTTTAGCGGTAAATATTTCCGAATGAGATTATATACTAATCACCGTAAAAAAGCAATCCCTTTTTGGCGGCAAAAAAGCGCGGCAGGCGGCGAAATGCGGCAGGTATCGGGCTGTAATACGGCAAACAAGGTTGATTTTTCGGCTTATTAGATGTATAATAGCTTTTACGATTTTTAAACATCAGAGGTAAATCTTATGTACAAATTCGATACATGCGAGTACTGCGGCGAGCAGTTCGCAAAGAATGATGATATTGTGGTGTGCCCCGATTGCGGGTCGCCCTACCATAGAAAGTGCTGGCAGGAGCACGGCGCGTGCGCACATGAGGCGGAGCACGCGGCAGGCTTTGTCTACGGCGCGCAGTCCGCAGCATCGCAGGCGCCTGCGGCGGAGGAAGACTTTGTCGGGCAAATTCGCCGGCAGATCGCGCAGGGCGCGCAGCACGAGCAGGCACAGCCCGGAGAAAAGAGGCAGTATTGCGAGAATTGCGGCGCAAAGCTGATTGAGGGCGATGAATATTGCGTTTACTGCGCCCACAGGCAGGGAGACCCGGTGCGCAGCAATAATAATCGCCGCTTCGCGCAGCAGGATCCCTTGGGCGGCTTGGCACCGGAGGAAGAAATCGGCGGGCAAAAGGCTGCAGATGTGGCTTTGGTGGTCAGAAACAACTCGGCAAAGTGGATGCCGCGATTAAAGGCAACCGACCGTGCCAAGGTAAAAATCGGCTGGAGCTGGCCGGCATTTTTATTCGGCTATCTGTACTTCTTCTTCCGCAAGATGTACAAATACGGCTTGATTATCATCCTCGCCCAGGTGCTGTTGTTTAATGTGCTCAATTTTGCTTTGGGAGACCCGGTATTAAAAACCAACCAGGTCTTGGCGGCGCAGTACAATACCGTTGTGAAAACCGAGGCACCGACCAGAGAGGATTATTATAAAGTGGTCGAAGCCACCGCGCAGGAAATGAACGAGAGCGGCGTTACACGGCAACTATATATCCTGCTTGCGGCAAATGTAATCAGCGTGCACCTGATTTGCGCGTTGCTCTTTAACACGCTTTATTTGCGCCATTGCACCAATACCATTGAGCGCATGAAGCGCAGCGAGGAAATTCTCGGCGGCATGAGCAAGAGCGAGTACCGACTCAATTTGCTCGCGCGCGGCGGTATCAGCATTTTCGGTATTTTTATCGGCTATTTTGCGAAAATGGCGGTGGAGGAAGTGGTTTCATTCCTCATTTCGTTCTTTGGCGCATAGGGAAAGGCACGGCGCAGGCGGCACGCTGCGGGCGCGCCCGCAGCGTGATGTTTGCCTTTCGGCAAGTGATGTTGCAAAAAATTGCAGTGATGCTTGTGCAGCGTGCAAATGATATTTTGCTCCGCCAAAGTCGGGTAAGGACTTTGCCCTTGCCCATTTTAAATGCAAGGCTTTGCTCTGCCATCACCACGGTTCTTTCTTTTCTGCGAGCGAAGCGAGCCGAATAGAGCCCGGCGGAAAAAAGTGGTTGACAAATCCGAAGCGGGCTGATAAAATAATATGGCTTAAATCTATTAATAAGCTAAGGACTTTCAAATGTGAAAGTTCTCCTTGGCAGCGCACAGCCGCTGCCCGGATGACCAAAAGGAGGTGTCAAAGAATGTCAAATTATGAAGTTCTCATGCTCTTCTCTGTCAAAGACGGCGAGGAAGCAAGCGAAGCTTTGAAGGATAAGTTCCTCGAGCTTATCTCTAAGAACGGCACTCTTGGCGAAGTCGATGTATGGGGCAAGCGCAAGCTCGCTTATCCTGTCAACGACGAGCCGGACGGCTACTATGTTCTTGCTAACTTCGAAGCAGAACCGTCATTCCCGACCGAATTCAACCGTGTATTCGGTATTACCGACGGCGCACTTCGTGCAATGATTATGAACAAGGAGGAAAAATAATGTTAAATAATATCTCCGTAATGGGCAGACTTACCGCAGACCCGGAAGTCAGGCAAACACCCAATGGCGTTTCCGTATGCTCGTTCACCATTGCAAATGACAAAGACTTTAAACGTGACGGTGATGCACCGAACTGGATTGACTGCGTAGCCTGGAGAAATAATGCGGAATTTATCGGCAAATATTTCAAAAAGGGCTCTTTGATTGTTGTTACAGGCTCTTTGCAGACCCGCCAATATCAGGACAAAAACGGCAACAACAGGAAGGCAACAGAGATTGTTGTAAATCAGCAATACTTTGCCGAGAGCAAGCGCTCTGCAGAGGAAAACCAAGGCGCAGCCTTTGCGCCCGCACAGCCCGCAGCGCAGCCGGCTCCCGTTTCCTACACAAGTGCCAATGCTTCTGATTTCACCGTAACAGGTGATGCTGAGGACGATTTGCCGTTCTAAGCAATCAACATTTGGAAGGAGAAAGAAAATGGCTTACGATAAAAACCGCAGACCGGGCGGAAAGGGCAGAAGAAAAGTTTGCGCTTTCTGTGCCGAGAAGGTTGAGTCCATTGATTATAAGGACACTGCAAAATTGCGCAGATATGTTTCCGAGAGAGCAAAGATTTTGCCTCGCCGCGTAACAGGCACCTGTGCAAAGCACCAGAGAATGGTGACCACAGCCGTAAAAAGAGCAAGATATATGTCTCTTATGCCTTATATCAACGACTGATTTTAAACAATATATCACCTTTCCCGTAGCGGGGAAGGTGATTTTTTTGCTTCTATTTAGCCGTGCGCGGCTAAATGGAAATTTAAATGCTCACTCTGTTCGTAAATAAGGACCTGTCGCAAGCGACAGAACCTTGGCGTTCGCTGCGCTCGGCTAAAAAAATAAGAAATAAGAATGGTGGGCGGGACACCCGTTTTTAATGAATAATGAATAATGAATGAT